>CAZDUU010000157.1:0-5772 GCA_964508675.1 uncultured Bacteroidales bacterium
TTGTTTGCACAGACGGTCTGATCTGTACCAGCATTGACTATAGGAGCTGGAGTGATCGTGATGGTCATCTGGTCATTTACTGCCAGACAGCTGCCATTACCCGTTGAGGTTAATGTCAAGGTTACGGTTCCTGCTGTGATGTCTGCTGCACTTAAGGTGTATGTTCCAGTCAGGGTTGTGTTGTTCGGGCTAAAGGTGCCGATACCACTGCTGCTCCATTGACCTGTCGTACTTCCGCCACTTACAGTGCCGGAGATGGATACGTTCGGACTGGAGGAGCATACGGTTTTATCTGTTCCTGCATTTACCACCGGTGCTGAGGTTATGGTTACCAATAATGCGTCGGAGGTTTGGGAGCATCCGTTGGTTGAGGTTAATGTTAGAGTTACGGTTCCATTCGTTATGTCTGAAGCACTCGGGGTATAGGTGGCGGTTAAACTTGTGTTGTTCGGACTAAAGGTGCCGCTACCACTGCTGCTCCATTGACCTGTACTGCCACCACCGGTGATGCTTCCTGTTATATTTACGTTTGCATTGTTTGCACATACGGTTTTGTCGGTACCTGCATTGACTATTGGTAACGGGGTGATCGTTACTGTCAGGTTATCCGTTACAGGTGAACATCCACCCGTAGCGGTCAATGTTATGATTATACTTCCTGCGGTGATGTCCGCTGCACTCGGGGTATAGGTCGCGGTCAGGGTTGTGTTGTCCGGACTGAACGTGCCGGTACCGCTGCTGCTCCATTGACCTGTCGTTGCACCTACCGTTACGGAGCCGTTCAGGCTTACATTCGGGGAGGAGGCACATACTGTCTGGTCTACTCCGGCATTCACTACCGATATCGGGGAGTAGGTTATGGTCATTTGATCTGTTACTGCTATACAGCTGCCATTGCCTGTTGAGGTCAGGGTTAACGTTACACTTCCACTGCTCAGGTCTGCAGCACTCGGTATATAGGTCGCCGTTAAGGTGGTATTGTTCGGATTGAACGTGCCGGTACCACTGCTGCTCCATTGACCTGTCGTACTTCCGCCACTTACGGTACCCGCTAGTGTCGCATTTGGAGAGGAGGCACATTTTATTTGGTCTGTTCCTGCATTAACTATAGGAGCAGGAGTTATTGTCACTGTCATTGCATCCGTTAAGGGAGCACAGCCATCTGTTGCGGTCAGGGTTAGGGTTACGTTCCCCGCTGTGATGTCTGAGGAACTCGGGGTATAAGTTGCATTTAAGGTTGTATTATTTGGAGTAAAGGTGCCCGTGCCACTACTGCTCCATTGACCCGTGCTGCCACCACCCGTGATGCTTCCGTTTAAACTGACGGTGTTGTTGTTTGCACAGACGGTCTGATCTGTACCAGCATTGACTATAGGAGCTGGAGTGAATGTAATTTTCATTTGATCAGTAACAGGTACACACAAACCATTATTTGTGGAAGTTAATGTAAGCGTAATACTTCCAGCAGAAATATCTGCAGCACTGGGAGTGTATGAAGCATTTAATTGACTTGCGTCATTAAAAGTACCAGAACCAGATGAAGACCATATCCCTGTTGTAGTCGCACCTGAAACACTTCCACTCAGTGTTACCTGAATTCCAGCGCATACAGTCTGATCAACACCTGCATTAACATTAATCCATGCCCCAAAATTTACAATTAAATTATCAGATACCGGGTTACATGTTCCATTACCAGTAGAAGTCAGAGTTAATGTAACCGATCCTGATGAAAGATCTGAAGCAGATGGATAATATACCGTACTTAGTGAATTTGAATTTTCAAAAGTTCCTGTTCCACTTGTAGTCCAGCTTCCTCCCGTTGCAATTGTCACTGTTCCGTTAAGTTGAACATTTGAGCACACGGTTTGATCATTTCCTGCATTAACAGTCGGTGCAGGAGTTATTGTAACAATCATATCATCAGAAGCAGGCGTACAGCCTCCACTTCCAGAAGACGTTAAAGTTAGTGTTACTGATCCGGTTGAAATATCACTTAAACTTGGTGAATATGTGGCGTTTAAAGTTATATTATCAGGACTAAACGTACCTGTACCACTACTAGTCCACACTCCTCCTGTTGCATTCGTAACACTCCCGTTTAAAGCTACAATGGAATTGTTTGCACAAACTGTTTTATCAATACCGGCATTTGCCGTTGGTGGAGCACTCACAACAACGTTCGTTGTTCCAATAGGACCTACACATCCAGACACATTGGCACTTACAGAATATGTACCCGCATTTGCAGTAGTAACACCAGAAATTGTAGGATTTTGCATATTTGAAGAAAATGAATTCGGTCCAGTCCAACTATAAGTAGCGCCCGAAATTGGACTTGCAGAAAGATTTAAAGTTTGCCCAACACACAAAGGACCATTATTTGAAGCAGTTGGTGCTGGAGGAGTTGTCGCAGAAGTCACTGTTACTGTTGATGTCACAGCAGGACATGATGACTGGTCTAAAACAGAGACAGTATAAGTTCCTATTCCTACATTTATTGATTGTGTTAACTGGCCACTGCTCCATGAATAGGAATATGGAGCCGCGCCTCCTACTGGGTTTGCAGTCAATGTAACATTTGAACCAGAACACACAACCGGGGCTGCAGGTGATATTGAAACTGTCATACCTGAAGCTATGTATACCCTAACTGTATCGCAATAAGTACCAACAGCACAACCAGTCTTATTTCCGCAAACCATATAATCAATATATGAAGGGTCGCCAGCCTGAGGAGTAAAATATGTTGTATTACATCCTGCAAGGCATGATAAACGAGAATTATAAGCTCCTTGTGAACCAGGAAATACTGATGTCCACGAAACATTTGTCAATCCAGTTGCATAAAGTGTTCCAACGCATCCCAAACGCACCGTTGTATCAGGGCTTGCACTATAACCTCTACTTGCAGATATAGTATATGTGTTTATATTATTTCCAGGCTTACAAAATGTAATACAGAAAGTAGTAACTCCAGACAAACACATTGGAGTGCCGATAGGTATATTCCCGGCACAATCAACCTGATAAAATGAAGCTCCGGTCACATTTGATGTAAATCCAACCTGAGAACTCTGTGAATTAACTGTAACCAAAAAACGAATACAATCAGTCGAACCGGTAATTCCGCAACAAAGTCCAAGTCTTGTTCCTGAAATCGTCCATGTAGTATCCGGATTTGCAGATAAGTTTACCGTATAAGTCGGGACTGTTGCTCCGCAGCTGCAAGATTGCGCATTTGTATTAAAATTTATTAATACAATTCCTATTACTAAGCCAATAACTACAAACAGTTTTCTCATATATATTACTCCCATCAATTAAAACGATTTATTTTACGTTTTTCTCTTTTCCAAAGTTGCGAAAAATGCCGTACAATAAAAAGAAAAAATTAGCGTTTTTAAACAAATATGATTTTGAGAGAAAAGTTACATCGGAACATTTTTATTGGATCACTTTTTTTATTAGCCATTTCTATCCGTGTCTCAGTTTTCTTAATGAGTCTTTCTCAATTCATTTTATATGGTAATTGGATACTCGAAGGTCAGTTTAAAGAAAAATGGAATCGAATAAAAACGAATAAACATGCATGGTTTTTTATATCTATCTACGCTATTCATTTGCTATGGCTTTTTCCACCTCAGGATTATGCCTATGCACTTAATGACTTACGCATTAAACTACCCTTACTATTAATGCCATTCTTTGTCGTTTCATCAAAACCTATTGAAAATAAAACGCTAAAAAATATTCTTTTAATTTTCACAGCTTCAGTAGTTTTTGCTTCATTTATAATACTTTACCGCTGGTATTTTCAGGAAAACTTAAAAATAAACGATTACAGACAGCTCTCCCCTTTTATTTCTCATATAAGATATTCACTCATGATTGTTTTTTCAATCTTTATATTATTCTATTACAGTTTTATCAAGAAAGAGGCTAAAGCATATCTGAGGTATATATTCACTTTTGCATTTATTTATTTAATTCTCTTTATGTTTATTTTAAGAGCAAATACCGGAATTTTCATTTTTATTATTCTGTGTTTTTTTATTGCCATTCAGTTTTTATTTAAGTCGAAATCATATTTAAGATGGATTATTTGGATTATTATTGTATCATCTATCTTTGTTCTATTTCAGTACACAAACAATATATGGAAAAGTTTTATCAGAGGAATGAAAGAAAAACCTCCCAAAACATTTATCTATACTCCCAATGGTAACTTATATATGTTCTATGATTATAGTAAAGAAGTTGAAAACGGAAACAGAGTATGGTTCTATGTCGAAGAAAAAGAACTTCAGAGCTCATGGAATAATATAAGCAAGGTTCCATATAATGGAAAAGATACCAAAGGCAACGAAATACGTTTTACTTTAGTCAGATATTTAGCATCAAAAAACCTTACAAAGGACTCTTTCGGTTGTAGTAAATTAAATAGTAACGATATTCAATCCATTCAAAATGGAATTCCTAATTACAGATATACTGAGAAGTGGTCTTTATATCCTTACATATATTCTTTTTTGTGGGACTATTATTCACACCGTTACCTTGGTTATGTAAACGGAAGTTCCTTTTTTCAAAGGGTTGAATATTTGAGAACAGCGAGTAAGATCATTAAAAATAACTTTTGGTTTGGAGTAGGAACAGGAAATGTAAAAAATGCATTTGATAATAAATATATTGAGCTAAACAGTCCTTTGGAGCCAATATTTCGCTTAAGAGCTCACAACCAGTTAATCACTTTTTTATTAACCTTTGGTATTTTCGGCTTTTTTTGGATATTATTTGCGTTGATTTATCCCTATTTAAAAAATATAAACGGGGACAAATTCTTGCAGCTAATATTTTTTGGGATTCTGATTATTTCATTTTTCAACGAAGACACCTTAGAAACTCAGGCCGGGTTAACCTTTGTTGTATTCTTTTATATACTACTTTCTATTGGGAAAGAAAAAAAATTACTAACGGGAAAAACTCCTTAATATATATAAGATTTTTACATAGTTATCTTACTTGCACATAATTTATATTTATTCTAAACTATTTATGTCATAAAACATAAAAATTAACATTTAGTTCAACCATCTATTATTCAATCCATTAATAACACCTATAAGATTTTCATACTTTTTTGAAGTACCATCTTTCAACTAATTCTATAATTTTGCGGCCAATAAAATTAAGTTACTGTGAACGAAATTGTACTTTATTCCCTATTGGCATTAGGTGGAGTCGCATTATTATTTGCCACCGTAATTTTTTTCGTCGAAAAGAAATTTAAAGTAATTGAAGATCCAAGAATTGACCAGGTTCAGGAAGCACTGCCCGGCGCTAACTGTGGAGGATGTGGTTATCCTGGCTGCAGAGGTTTAGCTGAAGCTATTGTTAAAGCAGGAAATATGGATAATTTGTTCTGCCCCGTCGGTGGAAATGAAGTATCAAAAAAAGCTGCCTTCATACTTGGAATTGAAGTAAAAGAAAAAGCACCCCAGGTTGCTGTAATTCGCTGCAACGGGAGTTACACAAATGCACCACAAAAAGCTAAATATGAAGGAGCAACAAGTTGTGCTTTTGCTCATCAACTCTTTTCAGGTGAAAGTGGGTGTCCGTTTGGTTGCTTAGGCTGCGGAGACTGTGTGGATTCGTGCCAATTCGATGCTTTATATATGAGCCAGGAAACAGGTCTTCCAGTTGTAATCGAAGATAAATGCACATCATGCGGTGCCTGTGTAAAAGCTTGTCCAAGAAACATTATCGAAC
>CAZDUU010000158.1:0-5700 GCA_964508675.1 uncultured Bacteroidales bacterium
AGTGATGATCTGATCTTTTGAGGCTACTGCAATCCATGTCGTTCCAACCGGTTTTTCTACTGTCCCTCCATCCGGTCCTGCAATACCTGAAACAGCAATGCTGAAATCACTATTTAACAATTCCATGGCACCTTTAACCATTTGTGTAACCACTTGCTCACTGACTGCACCAAATTGTTCAATAATGGCCGGATTCACTTTCAATACATTTATTTTAACTTCGTTGGAATAAGCTACTACTGAACCTTTGAAGTATTCTGAACTTCCGGCAATGGAAGTGATCTGATGTGCAATATTCCCTCCGGTACAGCTTTCAGCGGTGGACAGGGTTTTATGTTGCGATTTTAGTATATTTCCCAATATTGCTGCAATGGGTAAATCAATGTCTGAAACCAGAAAATCGTTTAATTTTTTGTTGCAAAAATCCTTAAATTCATCCAATAAAGATTGCTTTTGTGAATTAAGCTGAGGACACGAAAGTTTAAATTTTATCAATCCGGGTTGGGGAAGGTAAGCAACACTAAATCCTGCCTCATGGAATTTTTGGTCCCATTTAGAGACTTTTTCAGCTAAAAGCGATTCGGAAATATTGCTGAAAAGATAAGTTTGTGAAAACGGGGGAGTCATTTTGTACATCTGTAAAAGATAAGGTACAACTTCCTCGCTGATCAGGTTCTCCATTTCGAAAGGAACACCGGGCAAAGCAATTAGCGAAAAATGATCTTTTTTTAACAGAAAACCGGGAGCTGTTCCTAATCTGTTCTTAAAAAGGTGAGCACTTTCGGGAACCCATGCCTGGGTTTTATTGGTATCGGAAATTTTGATATTTCTGTGTTTGAAAAGATTCAGAATATGTTGCCAGGTTTCTTCACTCCACACGAGTTGAGTACCGAAATATTCGCAAATAAATTTTTTGCTGATGTCGTCAGTCGTCGGCCCGAGTCCTCCGGTTGAGATAACAAGTTCTGATATTTCTTCAGCATATTTTATTGCATTTTGAATGGCGACAGGTTCATCTTTAATAACCAAAGTCTCAGTAATATTGATGCCGGCATTGTGCAGTTGTCTTGCAATAAAAGCTGCATTGGTATTAACGGTATGTCCGTTCAGCAATTCATTTCCGATATTGATGATCGTTGCATTCATTTTTCTAAAAGTTTTATTCTGTCGGCTAATGGAGGATGTGAGAAATGAAGTTTTACGTAAAGCGGGTGGGGAGTCAGGTGACTGTAGTTTTTGGCAGCGAGCTTTTTAAGCGCTGAGATTAACGGTTGAGCCTGTTGATGTTCTTTTGCAAAAAGGTCGGCTTCATTTTCGTTCTTTCGCGATAAATAATTGGAAATAAAAGAAGTTAATGTCGAAATCGGACTGAAAAGAATTCCAAATACGATAATTCCAATGTGGAATGAAGGAACTTCTGCTCCCTGTGAGTAGCTGAACTCAGGAATATTGAGGAATAATGAGAGAATAAACAAAGTAACTGCCATCGAGAACATTCCAGTAATAAATGATTTGATGATGTGTTTTTTCTTGAAATGTCCTATTTCATGAGCAAGTACGGCTACGATTTCATCTGTACTCAGTTGATTTATCAATGTGTCGAAAAGCACAATCCTTTTGTTTTTGCCAAAGCCGGTAAAATAAGCATTGGCTTTGTTGGAGCGTTTGGATGCATCAAGAACATAAACTTCTTTCAGCGGGAAATCGGCTTTTTTGCAGAATTCAAAAATAGCATCTTTGAGTTCTCCTTCCGGCAGAGGATTTTGCTTGTTGAATAGGGGTACAATAAGCTTTGAATAAAAGAAAGTGAAGAAGAGCGAAAAAAGCACAATCAAAATCCAGGTATAAATCCAGAAAAAGCTTCCGGTATAGTGATAGAAAGCCAGAATAGCCCATAGTAGCGGGACGCCAAGCACTATGCTCAGCAATAATGATTTTGCCAGATCAAACCAGAAAGTTTTTTTTGTACTGGTGTTGAATCCGTATTTCTGCTCAATTACAAATGTTTCGTGATAGCTGAAAGGTAGTGATATGAGCGAATATCCAAAGCCTAATATGGCAAAGAATAAAATGGTGATTAAAAATTCATTTTCGATATAAGTGCGCAAAAAGCTGTCTAAAATTCCGAAAAACTTGAATGATAAAATGGAAATAGTAATCAGAAAAGACAAAAGTGCTTGTCTCATACCGAATTTATAATGTTCGATATGATAGTTTTTCTGTTTTATGAGTGTTTCGCTGTCGTAAATGTCATTCAGGCTATCGGGGATGGGGTAGCTGTAACTTTTGTACATAAGTTTATCCATCCATAAGTCGAAATAAAAATCGAGCAAAACCAATGCTAAGATCGCATAATAAATAACTGCTGTTGTATCTCCGAAAAAGGAACTGAAATCTAAATTCATATTTTT
Source organism: uncultured Bacteroidales bacterium (assembly GCA_964508675.1). Classification (GTDB taxonomy): domain Bacteria; phylum Bacteroidota; class Bacteroidia; order Bacteroidales; family GWA2-32-17; genus Ch61. Next base: position 2,412 of record CAZDUU010000158.1, read on the forward strand.
AAAACGATAAAATGTTATTGGTTAATCCATTCAAATAAATATTTTTCATCAAATTCAATTTCAAATTTTTTCAAAAATTCTAGGTATTCATCTTTGAAAAGTTTCTTTTCATGATGTGTTTTTTGATTTTTAATATAGGAAATAATGTCATTTAGTGAAGAATGATTGTATGAAAATGCCCCATAACCTTCTTGCCAATTGAATTTACTTTTTGTAAGTTTTCCTTTGTTAATAAATTCATTAGAAGATTTCTTTATTTCTCTGACCAAATCAGATAGACAGCAATTTGGCTTCATCCCGATTAGAATATGAATATGGTCAGGCATTCCATTTATTATTATTAATTTTTGTCCTTTATTATTTATGATTCCAGATATGTATTTATGCAACTCTTCTTCCCATGCTGAACTGATAAGGTTATCTCTTCCTTTGATTGCAAAAATTATTTGTATATATATTTTTGAAAATGTGTTAGACATAAATTATTATTATGAAAGGTAAAAACTCCATAGGAGTTTAATGTTTATAGAATTACATTTACACGTATTATTCGACCCCGACGGGGTCGTATGTTTGGTCTTGATATTATTTCTATAAATATGTGAACTCTCCGGGTTCATGAAAGGATTAGTTTTTCCATCATTATTTTTCATATTCTAATTATGTTTAAATAATGTTGAACAATTATTAAGAGGTAAAAAACTCCGTTGGAGATTAATATTTATAGAAATACATTTGTACGTATTATTCGACCCCGACGGGGTCGTATGTGTTGCATGTAGATTATTTTTATCTGAATTCATGAAAAATTTCCATATAACCTGATTTAAAATCATCTCACAAACTTCCGTAATATCGACGTAAGAACCATTCAGCTCCGATGAAGGCGACTATAAGAATTAACAGCCATTTTATATCAATCAATGACGTGAAATCTTCTTCGGTATAGGAGACTGAAACAATATTGGGATTTCTTTTCAAAATCTGGTCAATAAATGAGAGCGAGTCGGGTGGTAAGACCTTTCCGTTTGAACGGATTTCCAGCTGCTCCATCATGCCTGTATTTGCCAACAGGTTGGAACTTTCAATATTCTCTTCACGAACGACGATCAAGCCTGATTTTGTCAATTTTTCATTGTTGATGGTAGCGGTGGCATTCCATTGATATTCTCCTGCCGGAATTTTACCTGCATTGAGCGTATAAAAAGGATTATTCTTATCAAAAACAAAATTATAAGTTTCTTTTTTTTGTGAAGTCAGGCTAAGTTTAACTTCAGCATTATCAACAGGTTCATAGCTTTTATTGTACACTTCGGCTTCGAAGCTAATATTATCATATTCGTTAAAAATGGCTTGTGTATTGACTTTGAAACGCTCTTTTTTCTGATTGGCCAATAAATAAATCACAAGTTTATTCATCAATTCATTGAAAGCCTGACTTTCCTGCTTTTGAGCGTATTCTGCCAATCGCCAGCGATATAAACCCTCGCCGAAAATGATTCCGAATTTTTGGTTGTCCTGCCAACTGTCAAAGGCAATGAGAGGCTTTGATGTCTGAATTTGTTTTATTTTCTGGTATGCAACCACTTCTGCATTTGCATTAAGCTTGTAATCGCCAAAAGCAACCATGAGAGGCGGGTACGATTCAATGATTTCCTCATTCTCTGCGCTCAGATTGAAAAGGTTTTCGCTCTTATTGAGGTTCAGATAAGCGTCGTCAAATTGATTGGCTTTGCTGAGGACAATTGGGTTGGGCATGAGTGCATTCAGCTGGCTGAGGTTTGATTGCCCGCCAAGAATGAATAATGTAGGAATTTTCTTCGCAAGAATATTTTTTATCAGCAACGAAGCATTGTTTTGCTTTCCGGGAAGCTGGTAAAGAATGACAGCATTAGCAGCCGAAACAGAATCAGCAGCTTTTTCGGGTGAAAGAAGACTTATTTCCAATGAAGGATTGCTTTCCAAAGCTGTTTTTAAAGCTCCAATATCGGGATGAGGGAATGCAGAAGCAATAATGATTTTTTGTTTTTCCGAACTGACATGAATAACGGCGTAAGCAATATTATTGTTCAGATTACTTTCTTTCTCTACCGGGTTTATTTTAACCTGGTATTTATGAATCCCTTCTTTTTCGCCTGTAATGGTAAATCCGAATATCTGGAAATATTGATTTTTATTAATGTTCAGATCAAAAGACTGAATTACCTTATCATCTTCCAGCAATGCAATTTTTGTATTCTTACCGGCCATCTTATTGGCCTTAACTTTTACCTGAATGCGGATGTTATTTCCGGTGAAAGCATGTGGGTTGTATAAAACCTGTTCAATAAAAATATCACTGGTAACGTTGGTATCGCCAAGAATTGTGGAATAAACAGGACAAATGCCTGCTGAAGGCGAGTAAAGTGGATTTTGCCCGTGTGTGTAGATTCCGTCACTTAATAAAACGACAGCTCCGAGGTTTTCAAATTCGTATTGATTCTGGATATAATCGAAAACGTCCGAAATATTGGTCACTTTATCATTGTATGACAGACTGTCAAACGGGCGGGGAGATTCGCCAAAAGCAATCAGCTTATAATCGTATTCTTCCGATGGATTATTTTTGATTTTATCAATAAATTGTTTGATGTAGTTTTCCTGATTCGGGAACTGCTTGGCGTATTTGACAGATTGCGACTGGTCAACAGCAATAGCTATGACCGGTTTTTTGATTTGGCTTTTGTACCACTTGAAAACAGGGGAGAAGAGCAGCAATAAGACTAGCAAAATAGTCAGGGTTCTAAGAATTTTAGCCGTTAATAAAGCTGCTTTGGGCATTTCGCTCAGGCTTCGTTCGTTTTTGTACCAATACCATACTAAGATTGTTACAGCGGGAATGGTTATGAGCAAAAACCACAACGAAATGTCCGATATGATATTAAAAGCTAACATCAGAAAAATTGAATGCCAAAAGTAATGAATTTTGAGCGTTTTAAAAATCGGATAATTAATTTGATTTAGGTTATTAAGTGAAGGTCTGTGTCACCTCTGTTGAACTTGAATAGTTTATAATTCAAAAAACATAAATCACACTTTAAACTTTATCCTTTCACCTTTTTCCTTTAAACTTTTCACCTTGCTCTATTCTCCCGAATCATCATTATTTCTTTCCTTTGGCTTGGGTTGGTCTGTCGGTTGTGTACCCGATAAGGTTTTGACTAATTTATTGTTTTTAAATTCAGCTTCGAAAATTACTTTTCCGTTGGGTTCATAATAGCCTGTTTTTCCGTTTTTCAAGCCTTCCTTG
>CAZDUU010000159.1:0-5696 GCA_964508675.1 uncultured Bacteroidales bacterium
ATTTTTATGGGAATATGACGATGAATATATTCAAAGCGAGCAATATAGTGCCGGATTTTATTTGAGAAAACTTTTGAATAAATTCCCGATACCGGTTGACTTTATTATTCCCACTTCCAATCTGGGAAAGGCAGATATAAGAATAATTGCTCTGCCTAATGAGATTTCGCAAGCTAAATTTGCTGCATCATTGCTTAAAAAAGTTGATGAGCAAACTGCTTTGGTACTGGCAGACGAAAGTTTATTGCCGGTAGTTTTGAGCTCACTGCCCGATGATGTGAATAAAGTCAATGTAACGATGGGATTTCCCATCAGGCAGACCGCAACTTATACATTCATTGAACAATTGTTTAAGCTGCGCAGGCAAATCAGAAAAAGTGGTGAGAATATCTGGCTCCCGAGAAACATCTGGATGGAATTACTGTATCATCCTTTTTTTAGTGAAGATGATTTTGTGCAAAACCAGATCAGTTTTTTGATAAAAAATAACAGCAGCTCTTTTGCTTTTCTGAATTTAAATGCAGAAAATTTTATAGAAAAGTCAGACAGGTCTGTGCTTTCAATACTAAAAGACGTTTGCAAAGACACGTCGAATCCTGATTTTCTTAGTTCATTGCTCCAACTGTTAAGGTTCTTCGAAGCGAAATTATTGCAGAAAAATGCGGAATTTTTAGAAACCCAGCTGGAAATTCAGGCTATTCGTAAGGTTTATAATGCCTTTGCTGCTTTTAGCGATTTATTGAAAATCAATCATATTGAAATTGAAGACTCCAGGCTTTTTACACGTCTTTTGAATCAGATTTTGCAAAATCAAAAGGTTGATTTGTTTGGTGAACCATTAGAAGGATTGCAAATTATGGGTTTAATGGAAAGCCGTCTACTCGATTTTGAAAAAGTATTAGTGCTTTCATTGAACGATAAAGTCATCCCGGGCGATAAGTTTACCCCTACATTTATTCTGTACTCGTTACGGAAATATTTTGGACTTTCAACGCCTGAGAAGCGTGAAGCCATTGATGCATTTCACTTTTACAGGCTTATTCAGAGAAGTCAACAGTCGTACTTGTTTTATTCACAGTTTATCGGAAGCGATGAGCCCGATAAAAGTCCGTACTTAAGACAATTACTGTTCAATTCAAAATGGAATATAACCGAAAAAATATACAATGATAAAATGGGGCAATCGCCGGAAATAAATACAATAGAGATTGATAAAAAGTCATTGGGTGAAAAGTGGAACACTTTTTTGAAAAATATTTCCGATAAAGGCTTATCGCAAAATGCTATAAGCTCGTTTATTCAGTGCCCTTTGAAATTTTATTTTGAAAGAATTGAAAGACTGACGGACGAAGATTTGTTTCCCGACGAAAGCATAGAAAAAGATTTTGGTTTGCTTTTTCACGAAGCTGTTGAAAAACTATTTAGAGGCAAAAAACTTGTAAATAGCGAAGATTTAAAAGAAACACAACTACGAATTCCTGAAATAGCAGAACAAATATTTCAGGAAAAATTTCAATATCCATGGGCACAGGTACTCTTGCTAAAAGAGCAGTTAAAAAGCATGCTGCATAAATTTTTTGAAACGGAAAATCAGGAAAATTCTCATTTCCCGGCTGAAATTATTTCCATAGAACAAAACCTTGAAACATATGCAAAAAACATAAAATTGTTTGGACGTGCTGATATGATAATAAAGAACAATGACGGAGTCTTTATCCTTGACTTTAAAACCGGTAGCGAAAAAGAAGTGTCGTTTGAAATGTTCGACGAATTATTTGTTCAAAATTCAAAGCTGGTTTATGCATTCCAGTTAGCTTTTTATAGTTTTCTTTATTTGAATATGTACCATCAGACTCGGAATTTGTTTTCCGAAAATATATATATAAAGACATACAACGAGGCATACAAAAAGGTTTTATCCAAAAAAATAAGAGTAGAGGGCCAAAAGAAAACTCAAAAAGAAAATGTTGATTTTGTCGCTGTTTTTAATACTTTTAAGCAAAAGCTTGATGAAAAATTAGATGAATTACTGGATATTCAAATCCCTTTTACCCAGACATCGGATATAAAAAATTGCGAGTATTGTAATTTTAAATTAATTTGCAGAAAAAAATAAATGTATGTTTCCGACTAACTTTTACACCTTTAAAGTTAAGCTAAAAGATAAGCCATTCAATACATCTGATAATAATAAGTATTCACAGACTGCAGCTATCAGCTTTTATAACGAATACAGTCAGGAAATATCCTATGTAGAGTTGGGATACATACAGATTGAAGAAATATACAAAAAGATTAACCAGAATGAGCCCTTAAATCTGAACGAGGCTTTTATAGAAAACTTTTCAATTCTGGATTATAAAAAGAAATATGGAGTAAATGAAACTGACAACGTGGAAATTAAAGAATTTTCAGCACGCAATGCAGTTTTTCATTCTGACAATCAAACGTCATTTGATGGAATCATATTTAAAGAAAAACCGGTTTCTTTTGAACAAAGCCTGTTTATAAAGGGTGCGGTTAATTTTGATAATGTTTTTTTCGAAGAAGGGAATGCAAATTTTAATTCTGTCATATTTTTCAACGGAAATGCCAGTTTTTATAATACAAACTTTCTAAAAGGCAGTATTAACTTCAAGAATACAACATGGGGTGCCGGAACCAAAAATTTTCAATATGCTTTTTGGGGTAATGGTGATGTGATGTTTGCCAACAGCACTTTTGCTGACGGTAATATTTCCTTTGTGAATTGCTCCTTTGGCGATGGGGAATTATCATTTAAAATTTGTGTGTTTGGTAAAGGGAATCTCGATTTTCGTTTTGCCGTATTCGGTAATACACACCTGACTTTCGAAAGAGCCGAGCTGAACGATGGATTGGTTGATTTTAGTAAAACCGAATTTGGCAGTGCAAAAATTAATTTCAATAAAGCTGTTTTTGGAAAATCAGAGTTGAGTTTTGACGAAACTGAGATGGCAGAAGGAAAATTGCTCTTTAAACAACTTTATTTCGAAGAGGGAAGTATGCACTTTGACGAAGCAGAAATGCCAAGCTCCAATCTGAATTTCTCGCGTTCTATTTTTAAACAGGTTAATATTTCATTCTATAAATCAAAGCTGCAGGAACTTTCGTTTGAAGCATGCCAGTTAAACAGCTATTGCGATTTACGTTTGTCGCATTGCGGGACATTGGATTTGTCGGGAGCATTTATTCGCGATATTGTCGATATTTCGTTAGAAGAAAACCCTCATGCCATATCTGCCCTGAATATTTTTGGTACCCGCCTGATGGGGCGCATGTTTCTTGCATGGGAGACCAATAACGTTCATCAGATGATTCAGCGGAATGAAGGCGGACATTACGAAAAATCATGGCAATATAATCTCTTAAAACAAAATTTTAACGAAATAGGCCAGTACAATGATGAAGATTCAGCTTACGTTTCGTTTAAACGTGAAGAACTGGCGTTGAAAAAAGAGCAGATAAAAGATAAGCATTGGTTTAAAAAGTCGCTCCATCAATCTCTTTTAGGATTTCAGAGACTGGTTTTTGATAAAATGGGATTGTATGCTACTTCACCAGTCAGGGTTTTTTATAGTATTATTGTAGGTTGGTTTATTTTTGGGCTTATTTTCGCTTTATTTCATTATCTGGGTTGGGGAAAAACATGGTCGTCTGTTGGTAACCCCGATCACATCTCCATTATTGCACAATCATTTTATCACAGTGCTATTACGTTTTTTACCATTGGCTACGGCGATGTTTTTCCGCAGGGAATAAGCCGTGTGATCTCTTCTATTGAAGGATTTGTCGGTGTGTTTATGATGTCATACTTCACTGTTGCTTTTGTAAGAAAAGTGCTGAGGTAGAAATTAGTTTGTCATTTTGCTAAAATTCATGTAGGTTTGTCAAAAAAATATTTTTATGCGTCTGTTTATATTTACTTTATTATCACTGGGGATTATTAATTTTCTGACTGCCCAGCAGGAAAAGCAAATCAGCCAGAAACAAATTGATAATTGGGCTAAGCAGGTAAAAGAATCGCCCGAAAGTCAGGCTAAAATCAATGCAATTTCAAATACCGATGTTAAAAGTCTGGCATTGAATCGTGAACAGCTTGGTAAATTGGATTTTTACTTTAAGTATAAGGCTGAAGTAAGCGGAATTACCGATCAGAAAAAATCAGGTCGTTGTTGGATGTTTACCGGTTTAAATCTTTTACGACCAAAAGTAATTAAAAAGCTTAACCTGAGTAGTTTTGAATTCAGTACTAATTACCTCTTTTTCTACGACATGCTCGAAAAGTCTAATCTGGCATTAGAAATTGCTATTGAAACGGCAGCAAAACCCTTGGACGACAAAACTGTTGACTGGCTTCTGAAAAATCCGATAGGAGATGGGGGAGTGTGGACATCTTTAGTAAATCTGATTGATAAATATGGAGCAGTTCCTAAGGAAGTGATGCCCGAGACATTTCATAGCGATAATACATCGGCGTTGAATAATGTGCTTTCGTATAAAATCCGCGAATATATTCTCGAAATCCGTAAAATGAATGAACAAAAGCAAAGTGTAGATAAAATTCGCGAAAGAAAAAACGCTATGTTGGCCGATTTATATAGAATTTTGACTTATCATCTCGGAACACCTCCGACAGAATTTACCTGGAGATATAAAACCAAAGATGATAAAATCAGCGAATCAAAAAAATATACTCCCGTTTCATTTGTGAAAGAAAATTTACCCGATTTTGATACCAAGCAATATGTTCAATTAATGAACGACCCGTCACGCGCTTTTTATAAAACTTACGAAATTGAGTATGATCGCAATGTTGTTGAAGGTGTTAACTGGGTTTACCTGAATTTACCGATTGATGATATAAAAGCCATTGCATTAAAATCGATCAAAACAAATGAAGTGATGTATTTTTCGTGCGATGTGGGTAAACAACTCAATATGGATAAAGGAGTTCTTTCGTTGAAAAATTATGATTATGCTACTTTGTATGGAATCCCTTTTGAAATGGACAAAAAGGCCCGCATTCAGACCTTTGAAAGTGGTTCCACTCATGGGATGGCTTTAGTTGGTGTGGATACTGACGATCAGGATAAACCGACCAAATGGCTGGTTGAGAACAGCTGGGGTGCATCCAGCGGATTTAATGGATATTTGGTTATTACAGACGAATGGTTTAATGAATATATGTTCCGTCTTGCAGTTAAGAAGGACTATGTGGATGCAAAGACACTTGAGCTTTTGAAACAGACTCCTGTTAAACTGCCACCCTGGGACCCCATGTTTTTACAAGACCAATAGTACATGTGCGGGATAGTAGGACTTGTAAATTTTAAAAATGACGTTCAATCATGCTCATCTGCTCTGAATAGAGCAGTGAGCGCATTGTCAAGACGTGGACCTGACTATCATGCTGTTTATGTTGATTCTCATGTTGCATTGGGACATGCCCGTTTAGCCATTATAGATACATCTGTTGAAGCGCATCAGCCTTTTCAGGATGCAAGTGGAAATTATGTTGTTACTTTTAACGGTGAGATCTATAATTTTAAAGAGATAAAGCAAAAGCTTCAAGATAAAGGTTATACTTTTAGAACAAATTCTGACACTGAAGTCCTTTTGTCGGCATATATTTATTTTGGAATTGATTTTATTCATGAACTTAATGGTGATTTTGC
>CAZDUU010000160.1:0-5682 GCA_964508675.1 uncultured Bacteroidales bacterium
ACTTCAATTTAAAAAGAAACATGGTTAATGTCTTAACCATGTTTCTAAATTAAGGCTGTAAAGATAACTATTCAACCATAATTTTTGATGTGCAAAAATCGTTTTCGATAGTTGTTAATTGAATGAAATGCAATCCTTTATTAAAATCAGAAAAACTAATCTTGTTGTCAAAGGTTATTTCATTGTCATAAACACATTTACCGGTAATATCGTAAATTCTGATTTGTTTTACGTCGCGGATATTGTCAATGGTAAAGCTTCCATTGTTAGGGTTTGGGTAAACAGAAGCAAAAGTGCTGAAATCATTATGTTCAACACCACTTTGAGCAACTGCTGTAACAATAATATCATCAAATTTACAAATACCTGTTGGTAATAATGTATTGCCATTAATATCGAGATTTGAAGTCAAAATCCATCTGATAGAAATCTGGCTGCTTAAGTTATTGCATTCAGCAGGAATGTCTATTCCGTCAATTACACCGGTAGTCCAGTCATTTGCACAAACAATGGTTCCACCTGTAAGGTCAATCCATGGTGATGTGGAGCCCGGAAGTTTATACTGAACTTTAAAATCTCTGGGGCCGGGATTAGAACCGCCACCCTGCATTTTCGAATATAGCTTCATGTTTCCGTAACCGGTGGTTTTGAATTTAATCATCCAGTACGATGAATCAACACAATCATTCCAACCTATTGCTTTAGCACATTTATCGGGTGAGCCTTCGGAGCCGTTGGTTGTGTAATCAATAGCGATGGTATGATACGAAGTTAATCCGTATGTTCCGTATTGACAGCTTAAATAACGGCTGGTATTTAATGTGCCGGCACTGAAATCGGCTAAAGAATCGGCTGATGTTGAAGGGAATGACCATCCAACCAAAGTGTCCTGTGCAAAAGTCTGAACACTCATTATTAAAAGACTTAGAAAGAAAATGTTAGTAAAAATTTTTTTCATACATGTTAGATTTAATTAATAATTTATTATTCGATATGAATAATTTTTCATAACGCAAATATATATAGTTTTAAATTAATTATAAACTAAAAAAATCAATTTTAAATAAAATTTTCTGGAAACGAATAAGTTACCTTATAATTGATACTGGACCGGCTTTTTCGTGGGCCACACCATTAAAATCCCTGAATTTTACAAGCCACGTATAAGTTCCAACGGGAGCAATTTTATTGTCTTTTACCTTTCCATTCCACGTTTTATAAATATCATCCGATTCGAAAATAATCTCACCCCAACGGTCAAAGATTTGAATATAGAAGGTTTTCAAGTCAATGCCATTGCCGGTGACAAAGAAAAAATCGTTAATGCCGTCGTCATCAGGACTGAAGGCCGTTGGAGCATAAAAAGTCAATTCATTGGTTATTTCAATATTGCCATAAGCTGTATCTCTGCACTCATTTTGTGAAATTACTACAAGAGTTACATGATAAATGCCAAATGTGTCAGAAGCATACTGATGAAGAGGGTTGTATAAATTGGAAGAGTCGCCGTCGCCAAAATACCACATCACACTGCTGGCCAGTGATGAATAATTGGTAAATTCAATAATTGGCTTTACAATACTGGCTATTGTCGGGTCTGAAATAAACTGAGCGGTTGGTAAAGGATACGCTGTAATCCAGTCATTTATTATATTATTATTCTGACAGCCAAAAGAATTTGTTATTGTAAGCGAAACATTATATGTTCCCGGATTGGAGTACACATGCAGCGGATTTTGTGTCTGTGCCGATTGCCCGTCGCCAAAATTCCATAAATAGGTTAAATTATTTCCAGGACTTTGTTCATTAAATTGTACAGAAAGGGGAATACACCCTTCCATATTATCCGACGAAGGATTATTGGGCGGCAGAGGATGAACCGTGATGGGAATATTAACTATTGCCGTAGAATGACATCCGTCTTCGACCATAACCTGATAATTCATCTCACCTTCATAAACCGGATAAAAATCATAAGGAACAGAAATAATGGAGTTGTTGAGTGAATAAGCATAATTTCCGTCACCTTCTTCGGCATTTGCAAAAAGAGTTACCATATCGCCCATACAAATAGTGCTTACATTTGAATAGGCTGATAACGAAACCGGTAGGAAGACGTGAACGGTCATCTGGCTTGAACTCTGACATCCGTTTGCATCCATTGCTGTAACAGAATAAGAAGTTGTTGTTTGAGGAGAAATGGTTATATAAGCTGTTGAAAATCCTGTATTCCATTGATATGAATAAGGATAAATCCCGCCTGTTGCCGAAGATCCAATGATTACCGTTGAGCCAGGACAAACCGTTATATCACTGCCAATATCAATAAATAACTTTGCAGGCTGATTAACTGCCGAAGAAAGAACCTTTGTGCAACCATGACTATCTGTAACGGTTAATACATAAGTTCCTTCGGTAATATTGTTTAAAAAAGAATTCGGGGAGCCGTTTGACCAATGATATGTATAAGGCGATATGCCACCGTTTACAGTAGTTACAATGCTTCCATCGTCAGAACCAAAGCAGGTTACATTATTTACAGTTACATTTACATTAATATCATCCGGATTTGCGACGCTATGATTTATCGTTCCCGAAACACATCCTGCTTGTGTCACCTGCAAACTTATGGTAAATGTTCCTGTTGTGTTGTAATTAATAATGTAAGGCCCCATTCCACTGCCTGAAACAATATTGGCAGATCCGAAATCCCAGTTATAAACAGCATTATTAGTACCGTTTCCCTGGTAAGTTACGGTTGTATTATCGCCAAAACAGCCAATGGTAGAAATCTGAAAATCGGAAGTAGGAATATAATTAAACGTTACGCTTATCGTATCTTTATCTGTACAACCGTTGCCATTATCTTCTGTCCAGACGAATTCATATATACCATAAGCAGAGACATATACAACAGATGTAGAAGCATGAGTATCCGAAAAAGTTGAAATTCCTGTCCCTGAAATTTGTGACCAGGTTCCGGTTCCAATACTTGGAATGGCATTAAATGTATATGACTGGCTGCAAATAGTTGTATCAACACCGGCATTGGCTGTCGGCATTTCGGTAAAAACAGCAACCATGGTGTCGCTGCTCGAACAGTTACTTCCGTTGACCTCTGTCCATTGAAGAATATAAGTTCCTTCAACAGAAGCCATAGCATTTGAAATCGGATTCGTAGCATTTGAAAATGTAATGGTTCCCGGGCCCGACAACACTGTCCATGTCCCGTTACCGACACTGGGAATCGCTCCCAATGCAGAATTTAATAAGCAAACAGAAATACTTGGCCCTGCATTAGCAACAGGTTGTGAAAAACCAACCTGAACCGTATCTGAACTGGTGCATCCCAAACCATTGTCTTCTGTCCATATAAACTGGTATGTTCCGCTTGTATTAACGGTTACATTGGAATTAGCATTATGATTGTTCGAGAAAGTTGCTGTTCCGGGACCAGTATATGTCCATGTTCCGGTGCCAACCGATGCAATTGCCTGTAATGTGTAGCTTAATGAACATTCCGAAGTGTCTGCTCCGGCATTGGCCACAGGTTGAACAGCAAAGCTGACGGAAACAGTATTAGAACTTGTACAAATATTATTGGTCTCTGTCCAGCTTAAATAATATGTTCCCTGTGTACTGACAGAAACGGAGGAAGTTGCCGAACCTGCATTAGTAAAGGTTGCAGTTCCGGGACCTGAAATCATAGCCCAGTTTCCGATTCCTATGCTGGGAATTGCATTTAAACCATAAGTCAAAGAACAAATTTGTCCGTCTGCTCCGGCATTGGCTACCGGTTGTGGATAAAATATAATCTGTACATTATCTGTATCTGAGCAGGATGTGTTATTTTCAACCCATTGATAAATATAACTTCCATCGGTGCTTACCGTTACTAACGTTGTAGCTAAATGTTGATTAATAAATGTGCTGGTTCCCGGGCCAGACAATTGCGACCATGTTCCAACTCCTACGCTTGAAGTCCCCTGAAGGGTATAATTCAGCGTACAGGTGCTATCATCTGTACCTGCGTTAGCAACGGGATTTTGCAGAAAATTTACTACAACATTGTCTGAACCTGTGCATCCATTGCCATTATCAGAAGCCCATGTAAAAGTATAACTGCCATAAGCAGATGCTGTAATAGTGGTAGAAAGATTATTTGCGTTTCCATATGTAATCGTTCCCGGACCAGTAGCTGTCCAATTTCCTGTTCCTGCTGTAGAAGTAGCATTTAACGAACTGCTCAGCGAACAAATGTTTTGGTCTGTTCCGGCATTAACTACCGGAGTCTGGATAACATTAACGGTTACAGAATCGGTTGCTGTACAAGCCACGGAAGAAGTCACTGTTACATGATAAGTAGTAGTCGATGTCGGGCTGACCGTAATGGAAGCAGTATTGGCATTATTGCTCCACAAATAGGTTCCGCCGTTGGTTGCAGTGAGCGTTGCACTGCTGCCACTGCATATCGTCTGGTTGCTTCCGGCATCGGTAGTTAGAGCTGCTATTGTAACCGTTTGATTTCCAGTTGCAGTAGAACCGCACAAATCTGTTACAGTAACAGTATAAGTCGTTGTTGTAGCCGGACTAACTGTTTGTGAATTCACATTTCCGGCGCTATTGTTCCACGAATAATCGTAAGGAGTTGAACCCCCGCTCGGATTGGCGAAAACGGTAGCGGAGCCACCAGGGCATGTGGTTACATTGCTTGCCATATTGACTGAAATAGGGCTGTCGTCCACAATATAAAGTGTATCAGCCTGTGGGTTACAATTGTCAATATAACTTATTATAACGGTCTCTGTCCCTTCTGTTATTCCGTCATTAATCGGCGAAATGGTTACAGTTCCGGTGGTCTGACCTGCCGGAATGACAATGCTTCCGGGTATGGTGGTGTAGTCGGTTCCATTGATTGCCGTTCCCGAAAGGTTGTAATTGATGGTTACCGGAGTTGTGGAAGCTTCAGACAATGTAAACGTGAATGTTCCGTCCGAACATCCCTCCACGGCATGATTCCCCAATGATGGAACTGAATACGATTCTGAAACAGTATAGGATGTAGATGAAAAACTGTTGGCTTCGAGAAATACACCTGAATCGTACAAGCCGTTATAACCGTCGGCTATAGCTATTTTCATGTGATAGGTTTCGCAGGGCCAAACTTTACACCAGGCCGTTAAAGGGACTGTAAAACCATCAAAAGCGATGGAAGTTCCCGCCGGCGCATTTGATACATACAGATTTGAATAGGCCAATGAAATACAACCTCCTGAACCTGTACTTACACTCGAACCCACACTCCCGTTATTTACACTATTGACGGAAACAGGTAAATTAGTTCCCGGAATCAGCGCAATATTGTAGTTGGCATAATTTCCACCTGCAGGATTGGGCCCTGAGACAAAAAACGCAAAAATATCCTGAAAATGCGAGCAAACCCAGTTGGGATACTCTTCTGAACCAAACACATACCGAAATTTTACGGTATCCGAAAGTGGCACAAAGTCGAATTCCAGAATGCAGGCATCATAAGTTGTACAACCGTTATTGATGGCATTCAGATTAGCGTCGCCGGAAAGACCAAGATTAACATTCATGAAATAACTGGCAGGATTTGCCACCTGGGTAACAGTTCCGGTACAAAGTACAATTCCGCTGTTTAATCCAAGATTGGTAGCT
>CAZDUU010000161.1:0-5676 GCA_964508675.1 uncultured Bacteroidales bacterium
TTACGTTGTCGATGTTTTCATAACGTTTAGCTAAATCCGTTAATGAAATCATTATATTTATGTGATTAATAATTAATAAAAGTTGTCAAGTTGTCAGTTTCGGAAGGTTATCTGTTGTCGTTTCTATGTACATTATAGATTAAATAACTTGAATTGTCAAGTCGGGGGTAAAATATTTTATTATTTTTTTTACATAAAAAATGTACCCCATTGGGTAATTGTTTGAGATTTTACTTGCAATTGTACCCCACAAGGTATATTTTATGTTGAGTTTAAGTAAAATATACCCACACGGGTACACAATCAAGAGATATTTTATGAGCGGAAAAGATATAATAGCCGATTTTGTAAGGCAAAAACGAAAAAAAATAGGACTTACACAGGTGGAACTGGCACAAAAAGCAGGCGTTGGGTTGCGCTTTTTACGGGAATTGGAAAGGGGGAAAAAGACACTTAAAATTGATAAGGTAAACCAGGTCCTTGAACTTTTTGGCTGCGAACTTGCCCCAGCAAAAATAATAAGGGGGCAGGAAAATGAGTAAAAAAGGGAATGTGTACTTCATGGACTCCCTTGCTGGTGTTATTACAGAGGATGAAAACGGATTCAACTTTAAATATGATGAAGAATATTTAAGGAAAAAAAACTCTAAGCCAATAAGCTTAACCTTACCATTAAGAGAAGCTGCTTATAACTCAAAAACAATGATTCCTTTTTTTGACGGCCTAATACCTGAAGGGTGGCTGCTGAATATTGCACAAGATAACTGGAAAATAAACCCCAAAGACCGGATGTCATCGCTTCTTACATTTTGCCATGATTGCATTGGAGCTGTAAGTGTTATTGAGGTGGCGCCATGAGCAAGTGTCTTTATTGTTATAATGATTTAGAAGAAAATGAAGCAGACTATCATAATAAATGCTGTAAAACTTTTTTTGGTACAAATACTCCTCCGCAAATCCCGTTTGGGCTTAATGAGATTAAAGAATTAGCCATACAGGTTCTTGGTAAAAATATATCAGTAACCGGCGTACAGCCCAAGCTCTCGCTTGAAACGCAAAAAAAAGCGCAGGATGGAACGCGGCTTACAATAGTTGGTTTATGGGGCAATTATATTCTAAAGCCTCCAATAGAAAAATATCCCAGTATGCCTGAAAATGAAGATCTTACTATGCATCTTGCAGAACAATTAAAAATTAAAACTGCAAAACATACATTGGTAAGGTTAAAATCGGGTGAATTGGCTTATTTAACAAAACGATTTGACAGGGAAAAGAAAAGTAAACTGCATGTGGAAGATATGGCACAGCTTACAGAAACCCTTACGGAATACAAATACAAAGGCTCAATGGAAAAAATAGGGAAGGTTATAAAACAATATTCCACATATCCCGGTATAGATTTGTTGGCGTTTTATGAACTTGCTCTATTTTCGTTTATCACAGGGAATGCCGATATGCACCTTAAAAATTTCTCGTTAATGTATTTGCCTGATGATGAAATTTCCCTTTCACCTGCATATGATTTATTATCAACAAAATTGTTAATAAAAGAAGATAATGAGGAAATGGCGCTTCCGTTAAACGGCAAAAAGAGCAATTTCAAGAAGGAAGATTTTTTACAATTTGCGGAATATTTAGGAATCAATAAAACACGAATCCAAAATGTTCACAAAAAATTCGAGGCTAATATTCAAGCTATACGTTCAATTATTCAAAAGAGCTTCCTGCCCGACCCGGTAAAACTGGAATATGAAAACCTGTTGGTTGAACGAACCATTCGTGTATTTTGATATAGCAAGCTATTTTTTTATACAAAGTATGGACGGTATCAAAATCATTTGTGGTAAATAGCAAGAAATTGCAAATAATAAATTTTAGTCTTTTATTTAGAAAATTAAACAGACGTTATTTTGCAAAGTGCCGAGTAAAATATATAATCTGTTATTCGCCAATAAATTATTTCTCGTTAAAATTTATGAAAATTAATAAAATTATTCTTTTTGAAGACAACACCACTACATATAATATATTAACATATAAGTCTTCCCAGTATCATGAAATAGATTTAACCCTTGGTGAGACTAAAGTCCTTTTTGATCAGGACTTATTTGATGATATGCAGTATCATACAGTTAAGAAATCTTTATATCCATCAAGCAGAATAAACCCTATTCTTTTGAACGATTTGAGCAAATTCACACTTGTCTTAATTCGATTGAGAGAAAATTATTTAATGTTCAATACTACTCTATCTTATGATGATATCAATATTGAAGTTCTTTTAGATGTCAATCGAAATCGATTAGTTTATGCGTTTTTCAATTTCAGCAAAAAAAATCTTATAATTCGTTCGAGAATTTCAGAAAATAAGATTGGTATTATAGAGAAATTTAAAGAGGATTTAACTAATAATATTCTCCGGCAATCGCTTCTAAATTTATTTCAAAAAGAAACTCCTCCTACAGAGAGTGTAAATAATTTATTGCTATCAGCAACACCTAATGCCATAATTTTCGCAGGCGAATATTTTAGAATTAAATTTAATGGCAATAGCGAACTGATTCTACAAGATACGGAAGGATTACGCGATTTAATTTATATAATAAAGTATGTCAGCGTAATTGATTGTAATGAATTTTGGAGAAGATTTCGAGGAAAATCTGGAGCAAATGATGAAACTGCCTATTATAATTTAGATAAAAATTTCAAACGCTTAAAAGAACGTATAAAAAAAGCAGAAGTAAAATTAAATATAAGCGAAGAAAGCAGTTTTTACGATTTCATAAATTATAATATTAAAATTTCAATGGATGCCCAAGTTATCACCAACAGAAGCTTTAATAAAATAAAATGGGGTTATGATTTACCTTCCGAATTCCACATCTAAAAAAAATATCAAACATTGATACATTATTAGTGTTTATAATTTCGAAAATATTTTGTTAGTCGTTTTGTTAAAATTTGCGATAAACAAAATAGTACATTAAACTAATATGCATTACAAATCCTCAGTGTAATTATTATTAGTAAGTAAATAAATATTAATCCTATTCATTCAAAATCAAATTTTAATACCCCAACAAGACTTTACATGTCCAAATACAGTACATGTAGTGTCTCTACTATATTTTATACTCAACCCGGATATTTGAAACCAGAATTAAATCATTCTTAATTCTTAATCTTTAATGTGTGTGTACACTGAAGATTATTTGTTCTTTGAAAATCTGACAGACGGCTTAATTAAGCCGGAAAGCCAAAGTTGTTTATACGTTATTTTTCATAAGGCTGGCTGGCATGTTGGTTTTAGGTTTTTCTGCATGTAAAAAGGTGAAAAACGAATTTTATTAATCATATAAAAACCAAGGAAATAAAATGAATAAATTTTCTGAAATCAGCTCTATCCGAATTAAAATGGATGGAGAAGATCACACCCCCTTTATAAACAATATAAAGATTCAACCTTACAATTACTTTGGAGCCCATTTTGAAGCAAGTGAAATTGAAGCGGTTAAGGTTAACCAGCTTGCTTATTTGCACCCTCTGATGGTTGAGTTTGATGAATCATACATCAAACTGGCAAAAGTAAAGGCTTTGGAGCAAAAAGTACTTTCGCTTACAGTTCTTGACAACAATTATGTCGAAGTATTTGTGAACGTTGTAACTCCGCAAGATATAGAAGAAAAAGGGCTTCATGAGCAGTACCAGGAAGCTCTTGAAAGCTTGGTAAAAGTGGACAAGGGGCTTCTACTTTATAAACCGGTAAGAGGCAAATTTCCTAAGGCTGAGAAAAAGAAATTGGAGGCGTTACAAGAAAGCTCTAAAGACTCATCCGTAAAATTTCACTTTTCTGAAGTTGGGTATGTACAGTTTACATACTATGCCGAAGTTGAAACATTTGACGAAATATTCAGATACACAAACAAAATTGTTTCAAATCTTGATAAAAAAGCCCGCGCAGTACTAAAGAAAAAAAATAATTAACTAATTCATTTTGTACGGGGTGTACAGAGCGTACACCCTGTACTTATCATTTAACAAACAATAACAGAATACATGACTGAAGCAAACATACATTCTCAAGCCCGAATGGTAAATATTAACGGGCAATTTTTAATCGAAGTTCAGGATAACGGATTACTAAAATACTTCAACGAAAAGGGAGAAGAGGTTCAGATAAACCAACCGGAATCAGAATCAGCCCCGTCTGATCTGCAATCCAGAATTGGTCTCATATTATCTGAAACAGAGCACGATAACGTAGTTGAGAAAATTCGGCAGCATTTAATAAAATACATCTATTTAGAGAATGATGCTGAATATACCTTGATGGCCGTTGTAGTGCTTCTGTCTTACGTGGTAAGTCTGTTTAACAGAATCCCGTATTTTTGGTTTAGAGCTGAAAAAGGTTCTGGGAAGACAACACTTATGTCAGTTTTGAAACCATTGGTCTACAATCCTTTCTTTGTTTCAAATATGACGGCATCAACTTTATTCAGGATTGTTCATGAAAAATCCCCTACTCTTTTTCTGGATGAAGTTGAAGCATTAGCAACCCGCTCACTTTCAAATAACCCTTTCGTACAGATATTAAATTCAGGTTATCAAAAGGATGGTTCTGTTACAAGAACTCATGGAAATAAAGTCAGTACATTTAAGACCTTTAGCCTTAAAATTCTTGCAGGAATCAATAAAATTGCTGAGACAGTGGAAGACAGATGTATAAGAGTCAGTCTGGTAAAACCCACTGATGCTTCTGCAATTACCCCCTATACGGGGATTATTACTGAAGACCTGATAGTGCTACAGAATACTATCCACTCCTCTATTTGGAAGAAAACGAATATACTTTCAGCTTATCTCAAAAATCCGCAATCGCTTGAAATTGATAAAAGTATAACATTGCGAGAATATGATAAGTGGATGCCTGTTCTGGCGCTTGCCAAAGTATTCAGTACCGAATCAAGCGATTATTTCACACAACTGCAAAATTACTCAAAACACCTTGTATCACAAAAGCATCAGGATGAAGAAAACCATCCTGAAAAGATATGCAAAGCTATTCTGATAGATTATCTGACTGACTTTGCAAATGAAACAAAAATAGAAGATTCCAATTACTTCTTTTTTGAGACTGGTAAAATCCAAAAAGTAATTACAGAAAATGATATGGTAAATACTTATCGGTTAAAAGCGGATGTAACCAGCACATTAAAAAAGATTGGAATTGAAACCGATAGAAGACGATTCGGGAATGGCCCGGTATCTCTTTACAAAATACCAAAATCGATTCTTCTATAGAATCACAACTCAAAAATTACAGAGAATAACTCTGTATTTTCATTAATCAAATCAAAACTAATTTATGAAAAAGATAAAAAACGGCCTTATCGAACAAGGCATCCAGTTGCGGGATAAGAGAGAATATCAAAAAGCAATTGATACTTTTATTCTCGCAAAAAAAGATCCAAGCTTATTTATTGAAGCTTGTTACGAGCTTACTTATACTTATGCAGGGTTAGGACAGAGGGTCAAGTCAAGGAAAGAACTTTCAGAAGCCCTCAAAATAGAACCTACGGATCCTGCACTTACAACATTAAGTGCTCAGCTTTATCTCGTCGATGGGGATGAAACATCTGCAATTGCAGTATTAAAAGATACCATTGCACTACATCC
>CAZDUU010000162.1:0-5661 GCA_964508675.1 uncultured Bacteroidales bacterium
ATGATATTTTATCTGTTCCCAAAGCTGGGTTATTGAATATAGTATGGCATAAAAAAAGATAAAATCTAAAAAGGGTTGGGCAATATTTATGGCAAATCTTTTAATCAGCGAAATAAATGCCCTCAGCCATATTGCTAATTGTATAAAAAAAGACATCAAATGACTTTGCCGGGAGCGAAAATGCTTATTGGCAAAGATAGCCATGGCCGAATAAAACATCTTTACATAATTGATGCTTCCTTTTTTAGTACTTTCGCCTTTATAATGAATGATTGTTGTTTCGGGAAAATAATAATTTTTGTATCCGGCAAGGGTTATCCTGTAAGACAAATCGACATCCTCTCCATACATGAAAAAAGTCTCGTCCAATAATCCGGTTTTATCAAGAACTTCCTTACGCATAAGCATAAAGGCACCGGACAATACCTCTATTTCATTTACTTCCAACTCGTTCAGATAGCCTAAATGGTAGCGATTGAACTGTTTTGATTTAGAAAACAGTTTCGACAATCCGCTGATTTTGTAAAAAGCAACCTGGGGTGTAGGAAGTCCACGCTTGGATTCCGGCAAGAATTTCCCTTTTCCGTCAATCATTCTTACACCTAATCCGCCGGCATCTGCATGACTTTCCATAAAGGCAACAACTTTTTTCAGCGTATCCTGCTCTAACACAGTATCGGGATTCAATAATAAAACAAATTCACCCTGTGCTATTTTGATGGCTTGATTATTTGCCTTTGAAAATCCGACATTTTCTTTATTCTCAATCAACTTCACCCAGGGAAACTGGTCTTTAACAAAAAAACAGGATCCATCTACCGAATGATTATCAACAACAAAAACTTCGACAGGTTGTGCAAAATTATCAATAGCTAATTTAACAGAGTTGAGACACTGCGACAAAAAGAATTTTACATTATAATTAACTATAATAATAGAAAGCTTCACCAATCTTTAAATTTGATGGTAAAAATAGGGAAAAAAGCAAAATGAACCTCAAAAAGACATATTTAATTGCCCTTTTTCTTTTCAAACACAAAATTTGTATATGATTTTTCCAATAATGTAACCGTATAGGTATTAATCAAATTAAAGCCATATTTATTAATTACTGAGAAAAAATCTACCTCGTTTTTTATTACGGTAACAGAGCCATCAGGATTATTGACATTTATTGAATCTCCTTTGTTGTTTTGAAAAATTCCTTTCAATGTGGAATGGTTAACATCGGTTCCTATGTCTATTGATAACCTTGCATCAAGGTTATTTGGTTTTACACTATAAGTTACTCTCAGGATACAATACTCAGCTTTTTCCTGCGCTTGTATTGTCAAAACCGAAAAAAATAATACAATTAAAAAAAATGTTTTCATATCTGTTAAAATTAAAAAGCCACCTTAAAGGTGGCTTAAAATTATTAAAATTTTGAACATAAACCAAATGTCATCAACGGTCCGCCTCCGATTCCCAACTCAATATTAGCACCAAAATTTTCGGTAAAGAAGTAGCGACCTCCAATTCCTGTTCTTAAGGCAAAAGGAATATAGCTAAAATTAAAGTTACTGTCTCCATAATTGGGATCATTGGTAGTGTATTTCCAACTTAAGCTACTGTATCCTGCGCCGATTTTCCAATATGCATCAAATTTATCGCTTTGTCCAAAATGTAAATTAAAGCATACTAAAGCTCTGAAACGTGGAATTGAAAAATCATAATTATATGTAACATTATTACCATTTCCGTCAGTAGTGTTTTCAGTCCATTTAACGCTAGTATTTGCATAATTAATATCAAGTCCCATTCCCACTTTATCTGAAACCATATATTCGATTCTACCACCAAAAGGGCCAGTACTACCGACATCTATACCAACAGAGTTAGCATCTGTTAAAGCTGTTTTAGCTGTATTTGTCCATAAATTTGGCCAACCAAAATATAAATCAACTAATTTGGTTCCTTGTTCAACAGCTTGTGAAAACACCGACAAGCTCGAAGCCATTAAAAAAATTGAAATAAAAGTAAATTTTAGTTTTCTCATAAAATTAAGGGTTTAGTTTAATGCAAAATTACATTAATTATCAAAACAAAAAAAATTATATTTTTTAATATATTATTCAAATGTTCATATACGTTTTTACATATATTAATTCAATTGCGTATCTTTGCACAAAAACATTATGGCCATCATTTTAAGTAATGCAACTTTTATTGACTGGGAAAAACTCAGTTTCACAAAAACAAACATTAAAGTCGAAGAAGGCATTAAAGGAAAAATTTACTTTACAGATACAATAACAGAAAACTCTGAAGACAAAGTCATTGACTGTAAAGGGAAATACGTCACAAAATCATTTGCCTGCGGTCACCACCATGCTTATTCCGCCCTGTCTAGAGGGATGGGTGCTCCGAAGAAAAAACCGTCAGATTTTAATGAAATTCTGCAATATATATGGTGGACTTTAGACAAATGCCTGAATAAAGACATGATAGAAATAAGTGCCTATATCACGGCTTTATCAAGTCTTAAAAACGGCGTCACCTTCGTCATTGACCATCATGCATCACCTTTTGCCGTAAAAGGTTCTTTGGAGATCATGGCACAGGCCTTTGAAAAAGCAGGGGCATCTCATTTACTGTGCTATGAAATTTCCGACAGAGACGGAAATGCCATTACGGAGGCCGGACTTCAGGAAACCGAAAACTATCTAAAATCTCACCAGGGATTGGTTGGGCTGCATGCTTCTTTTACCATTTCTGACAGCACACTAAAAAAGGCTGTTGAACTTGCTAAAAACAATAATTCGGGTATCCATATTCATGTTGCTGAAGATTTTTCTGACCAGGAACATTGCATCAAAAATTTTGGAAAAAGGGTTATTGAACGATTAAATGATTCAGGAGCACTGAATTTTTCAAAGACAATTCTTGGGCACTGCCTGCATATCAATGAAAACGAAAGGAATATTATTAAAAACAGCCCGGCCTGGGTTGTTCAGAATACAGAAAGTAACCTAAATAACAATGTGGGTTTTTTTGACTCAAAAGGTCTTAACCAAAATATTATGCTCGGAACCGATGGAATGCACAGCGATACGCTCAGAAGTGCTAAAAATGCTTTTTATGTCGGACAACATTTCGATGAAATAGATTTTTCTAAAGCTTATCAGCGTTTTCGCAATGTTAATCATTATATAGAACAAAATCATTTTGTCGGTGATGGGGAAAACAACCTTGTTGTTTTAGATTATGACAGCCCTACTGATTTTAATCAGGATAATTTTTTAGGTCACTTTATTTTCGGACTGGAGTCAAAACATGTGCAACATGTAATAAGCAATGGGAGACTTGTCATTGAAAATAAGAGAACTCAGACCGTTGATGAAGAGAGTATTTTGAAACAATCTCAGGAGCTCTCAAAAATTCTTTGGAAAAAAATGCAACAACTTTAATGGATACGGATATACTTGCAATCGTTGGTTATATTGCTTCCCTAATCATAGCAATATCTATGACCATGAGTTCAATTGTAAAATTCAGGATTATTAATCTTACAGGAGCGTTCACATTTGCTTTTTACGGTTTTTTAATTGGGGCAATACCTGTAGGAATACTAAATTCGTTTATTGCAGCTGTAGATATATATTTTTTATATGGAATATTTTCCAAAAAAGAAATTTTTGAAACATTGGAAGTTCGGCCAGATAATCGGTTACTGATACGTTTTTTAGAATACCACCATCAGGACATTACAAGATTTTTCCCCGGTTTTGAATATAAGCCCGAAATGAATACTATCAGTTACCTGATTCTTCGCAACATGCAGGTGACCGGTGTCTTTCTGGCTCACAAAACAAATGATGAGGTACTTTGCGTAGGCTTAGACTATGTCATTCCGGAATACAGGGATTTTAAAAACGGACGATATATATATCAAAGATTAAGCAAACGATTTATAGGGCAAGGTTATAAAAAAGTTATCACTCCGGCCTGGAGTTCTGATTATGAGAAATATTTAAAAAAACTTGGTTTCAAAAAAATAAATGATAAACTGGAAATAGAATTATCTGACTAATGAATATTGATTATCTTTTTAACGATCGTTTCTTTTCCCGAGGTAATGGCAAGTGTATAAAAGCCTGTTTTAAGCTCGCTCTTACTTATTTTAAATGAAGTGCTTTCGCTTAACATTTCTTTTGACTGAGAAACCACACTTCCCATGTTATTGTATATCTGAACTAAAATCTCACCGCTTACAGGATAAGCAAACAAAAGAGTAAGATAATTTTCAGAGTTGCCAATTCTTACAAAATAATCGTCCATTTGATTCGTTTCTACGGAAATAATATCCGAAATCTTATTCTCTCCATTAAAATCAACTTGTTTAAGACGATAATAATATATAGCATTAGGAAAAACATTTTCATCCGTATAGTTATAATCTATAATTGTATTGGAATTTCCGGCACCGGCTATTTGAGTTAAAACATTGAAATTAACGGCATCTTCACTACGTTGAACTTCGAAATAATTATTATTAACTTCAGACATAGTAGTCCAGTTCAAATAAACTTTTCCCTTTGCTGATTGAGCATTAAAATAAGCAAGCTGAACAGGTAATGATCCTTCAGAAACAGCACTTCCATCCGGTATGGTGTTATTTGTATAATTAAAGGTTGTCCCGCTACCCGTATAATCTGAAGCTGATATCACTCCTGTACCAGACACAATACCACCCGTTCCGTTATTGAAAATACCTGTTACTGAAACGGAACCGTTTATCGTTACATTATTACTATTATTATTATTAGTAAAGTCATGATGAACAATTATTGTTGCTCCAGGTTTAATATCGATAATGGAGCCATTGTAAAAGGTCAAGTCATAAACTTCTAATGTACCATAAACAACAAGCGTCGAGCCACTTTTAATTTCCAGACTATTTGTTGTTGAAGACAATGATTTACCCGTTGAAATATATAAATACCCAAACTCAGTGATTGATATACTCATATTCATATTGGTTTCAATATAAGTATAAGTAGAACCACTTGGATTAGATCCAGGCCAACAGCCACAAGGAGAACCACCAGAAGTACCAGACCAGTAAGCGGAATTGTTCCAGCTTCCTCCTGAGCCCCCTCCATCTAAAATTGAATAGTAATAGGTTGATGCTGAGTAGCCTATCACAAATGAACAAATGGAGAATATAAGTAATAATAATTTCTTCATTCTAAGTATTTTTACTCTTTTGTACGACAAATTTACTTATCTGTTTCTTTATTTTATACTTTTTTTTACGTATTTGATGTAAAGTAAATATCCTTTGATAAAACCGATTTTTCCTGTGATGAAAAAATTTTTATTTCACTGTAACAATTTTTTATCTTTCACGTCTTACTACAAATTATTAATTATGAGAGAGTTCTTTTCTTTTCTGTTTTTAATGTTCTTATTTACAGAAACCTTTTCGCAAAAAACAATTGAATTTACCGGCCAGGTGAGAGATTCTTCCAATAATGAATACCTTGAATTTTGCTCTGTCTCATTGGTTAATGCCAAAGACAGTATCATTTCTGGAACAGTTACAGATAAAAAAGGTTTTTTTAGTATTAACATCAGCCCGGGAGTTTATTCTTTAAAAATCAGTTTCATTGGATATAA
>CAZDUU010000163.1:0-5637 GCA_964508675.1 uncultured Bacteroidales bacterium
TATATCAACTGCATATCCTGATTGATCTGATCTTTTGCCGTGGTTTGATTTTCAGGATTATTGGCATTAACAGTAACAAGATTTTCGGCATCTTTTATCCTGTTAAGATTAGTCTGTATGTCATTGAAATCAGATAAGTACTGGTTAATTTGACCAACATCTGTAGATACCAATCCGGCCAGACTATCACGTTCTGAGATAAGTTTTTTATATTCAGGATCTTCTTGAACATTACCCTGACAAGCCCAGAAGGCAATTAGAATGAAAAATGGGATGATTTTTTTCATAAAAAATATTTTTTGCAAAATTAAGAAAGTTCTTCGAATAGTGTGCCTATAATTATAACTATTTCACCTTTAGGTGGATTTGATTTAAAAAAGTTTAATACTTCGTCCACATTTCCTCTTGTCATGCTTTCGTGAATCTTTGTTAGTTCACGGCAGACACAGATTTGTTTGTCTTGAAAGTTAAATGATTTCAGCTCTTCTAAAGTTTTAATTAGTCTGAAAGGAGATTCGTAAAGAATTGTAGTATATCTGTTTTGACTAATATCTTCCAATCTTTTTTTTCGGCCTTTTTTATGTGGAAGGAAACCTTCAAAAATAAATCTGTCGCAAGGAAAACCACTTGACACAATTGCAGGAATTAATGCAGTTGGTCCGGGTAGGCATTCAATATCAATATTGTTTTTTACGCATTCACGTACAATCAAATACCCTGGATCGCTGATTCCCGGAGTTCCGGCATCACTTACCAATGCAATATTTTTTCCTTGCTCTAATTCGTTAATGATTTTATCTTTAATAAAATGTTCATTGTATTGATGGTAGGATTTTAATGGCGTATGAATCTGATAGTGTTGAAGTAATTTTAATGTTTGCCTGGTATCTTCTGCTAAAACTAAATCAACTTCTTTTAAAATACGCAAAGCTTTTAAAGTGATGTCTTCCAAATTTCCTATAGGAGTAGGAACTAGAAATATTTTACCACCTAATTCTGAAGTCCTTTTGTGATTCATATTAAAATACTATATTTAAACTGTAAACTTAAACATAAATAAATATGGATACAAGCAAATCTTTGGAAATTTTAAAAATGGCCATTTTAATGGAAAGAAAAGGTCACACCTTTTATAATCAGGTAGCAAAAACGACACATTGTGTTGAAATTAAAGCTGTATTTGAAACAATGGCAAATGAAGAAATAATGCATGAAAAATTTCTCAGTGATACGTTTAAAGCTATTCAAAAAGAAAACAAAGTAACAGCATTGATGCTTCCGAAACAGGAAGACCGGTTTTCAAAGTTTATTTTAACGGATAAAATAAAAAAGGAAATTAATGCTGCCAGTTTTGAGGCTGCTGCAATTTCAGCCGCTATTGATATGGAAAGTAATGCAATAAAAGTATATGCAGAATGTGCAGAAAAATCACAAACTAATGAAGAAAAAGAATTGTTTAGCTGGCTTTCAAATTGGGAGCGTTCACATCATCAAATACTAATTGATATGGATAAAGAACTTAAAGAAGCTATTTGGTATGACAATCAATTTTGGCCGTTCTAATATTTGGAATTTCAGAAAAATAGTCATACCTTTGCACTCCATTTAAAAATTCCACACTTCATGTGTAATGGGAGATTAGGTGGCAAACTTAATTTTGAGTAGCACTAAAAAGTAAAATTTATGAAATCAATCGAGTTAAAAGCAGAATTACGCGAAAACTTAGGAAAAAAAGCTGCTAAAACAATGCGTAAAAAATTAATGGTTCCTTGTGAAATATATGGTGGTGAAAAGAATTATCACATTGCCATAGAGGAAAAACTTTTAAATAAAATGGTTTTTACACCTTTTACATATTATGCAATTTTAGATATTAAAGGTGAGACAAAGAAAGTTATAATTAAAGACTTACAATTTAATCCGGTTAATGACAGGGTTCATCATGTTGATTTTTATGAAATATCAGAAGAAAAACCATTGGTAGTTAAATTACCCATTAAAGTGTTTGGTTTGGCAAAAGGTGTTAAAGACGGTGGTAAATTAGCTCAGGAAATGAGATATGTACACGTTAAGGGATTATTAAAAGATATGATTGAACTAATTGAAGTTAACGTTGAAGATTTGGCATTGGGAAAATCAATTCATGCAGGCGATATTCAAATTCCAAATTTAGCAGTTGTTGATGCTCATGACAAGGCTGTTGTAAGTGTGAGAGTAACACGTGGTGCTGCTGAACAAACTGAAGAAACAGCAGCTGCTACAGGAACTGAAGCTACTGCCCCCGCAGCAGAACCCGCAAAGTAATTTTAGTATAAAATGTCAAAATACCTTATCGTCGGTTTAGGCAATATAGGTAAAGAATACGAAAATACTCGTCATAATATTGGATTTATGGTTTTGGATGAATTAGTAGAAGCATACAATACTGCTTTTATGATAGACGATTATTCCTACAGAAATCAATTAAAATATAAAGAGAAAGCTTTAATTCTGATTAAACCTACTACTTACATGAATTTAAGTGGTAAGGCAGTCAAATACTGGATGACCAAAGAAAGTATTCCGATAGATCAAATTATGGTTGTTGTAGATGATATTGCTTTGCCATTTGGAACAGTCAGGATTAGACAAAACGGAAATAATGGTGGACATAATGGTTTGGCTAATATTGATGAATTATTAGGCTCCAATAATTATCCTCGGTTGAGGTTTGGAATTGGTAATGATTTTTCAAAGGGAAAACAAGTTGATTATGTTTTAAGTTCATTTAATTCAGATGAACAGAAATTACTGCCTTTTTACTTTGAGAGAATGAAAAAGGCCCTCTTCTCATTTGTTTCTGAGGGCATTCAAAATTGTATGAATGAATACAATAAATTTGTTACTCCGGAATAAGTATCGTTACTCTACAACAATTAAATAGTAGTTTTTCTTCCCTTTTTGTACCAGAATAAATTTATTGTTCAAAAGGCATTGATGATTAACCATAATATCATTGGCTATTTTTTCCTTATTTAAGCTGAGTCCTCCGGCTACTACCATTTTACGAGCTTCGCCTTTGCTGGGGAAAATATTTGTATTGACTGCCATTAAATCAAGTAAAGAAATACCCTGCTCTATAATGCTTATCCCTATTTTATACTGAGGAACACCTTCAAAAACAGCTAAAAATGTTTCTTCATTCATTTTTTCAAGCATTTCTTTAGTCCCTTTACCAAAAAGAACCTGCGAAGCTTCGACAGCACTTTCATATTCTTCTTTCCCATGGACCATGACGGTTATTTCTTTAGCAAGTGTTTGCTGAAGCAATCGTAAATGCGGCTCTGCCTGATGCTGGCTAATTAAATTTTCAATTTCTTCTTTTGAAAGCAGTGTGAAAATTTTGATGTATTTTTCGGCGTCCTCATCTGTAGTATTAATCCAGAATTGGTAGAATTGATAGGGAGAGGTATATCGCTTATCAAGCCAGATATTCCCTTTTTCGGTTTTTCCAAATTTGCCTCCATCTGCTTTTGTGATAAGAGGGCAGGTGAGTGCAAAAGCTTCACCACCGGCTTTTCTTCTGATTAATTCTGTCCCTGTTGTAATATTTCCCCACTGGTCGCTTCCCCCCATCTGGAGTTTACAGTTTTTATTTTCAAACAGATATAAGAAGTCGTATCCCTGAAGTAATTGGTAAGTAAACTCAGTGAAGGAGATTCCTGTTTCCATCCTTTTTTTTACAGAATCTTTTGAGAGCATGTAGTTTACAGTAATGTGTTTTCCTACCTCTCTTAAGAATCCTATCAAATCAAAAGGTTTGGTCCAATCGTAATTATTTACAATTTCGGCTTTATTGGGAATATTGTCGCTAAAGTCAAGGAATAAGGAAAGTTGATGGTATAAACCCTGTTGGTTTTTTTTGAGTGTAGTTTCATCTAATAGTTTCCTTTCTTCAGATTTTCCACTGGGGTCACCAATCATACCTGTTGCACCACCAACTAAAGCAATGGGTTTATGTCCTGCTCTTTGAAGGTGTTTTAAAAGCATAATAGAAACCAGGTGTCCAATATGCAATGAATCTGCGGTCGGGTCAATACCAACGTAAGCAGTTGTCATCTCTTTTGATAATTGCTCTTCTGTTCCGGGCATCATATCATGTATCATGCCTCTCCATCTTAATTCTTCAACTAATGGATTTGCCATAAATTAAACTTTATCTAATGCTTGTTTTAAATCTTCAATTAAATCCTCAACATTTTCAATCCCAACAGAATAGCGAACCAACCCTTCGGTAATATTTGCAGCAGCTCTTCCTTCCGGCGACATTGAAGCATGAGTCATCGATGCCGGGTGTTGAATTAACGTTTCTACACCGCCTAATGATACTGCTAATAAAGCAACTTTAACATTGTTCATTAGTACTACGCCCGCATTGTATCCGCCTTTAAGCTCAAAACTAATCATTGAGCCGGGTCCACGCATTTGTTTTTTTGAAAGTTCGTATTGAGGATGAGACTTTAGCCCTGGGAACATTACTTTTTCAACTTTGTGATGATTTTCAAGAAATTCAGCAATTTTTATTGCACTTTCTTGCGCCCTGTCCATTCTTAGTGATAATGTTTTGACACCTCTGATTACAAGATATGCCTGATGTGGATCCATATTTCCACCCATATACACCATTGTTTTACGAAGTTTGGCATATATTTCTTCTTTTTTGGCAACAACGGCTCCCCCGACAATGTCTGCATGCCCGTTAATATATTTTGTTAGAGAGTGTAAAACGACGTCGGCACCTAAATCTAAAGGATTCTGTAAATAAGGGCTACAAAAAGTGTTGTCAACAACAACTATAATTCCTTGTTTATGAGCAATTTCTGAAGCAGCAGCAATATCCGTAATTTGAACGGTAGGATTTGCCGGTGTTTCTAAGTATAAAATTTTAGTATTGGGTTTAATATGGTTTTTGATGTTTTCTAAATTTGAAGTATCAACAAATGTTGCTTCAACTCCAAATTTTTTAAAGTGGCTTTCAAGAACTCCACGGCTTGGTCCATAAACAGCACCTGTGCTTAGTATGTGACTTCCCTGTTCAAGAAATGTCATGTAAACATTTGTAACTGCAGCCATGCCTGAAGCTAATGCAATACCACCAAAACCATGTTCCATCAATGCGAGCTTACGTTCTAAATTTTCGATGGTTGGATTGCCAATACGGGTGTAGATATATCCTTTTTCTTTCCCTGCAAAGCAATCTGCTCCATGCTGAGCGTTTTTAAAAGCAAAAGTCGAAGTTTGATAAATAGGTACTACAGCACTTCCCCATTCGTCGTGAATATCACCACCATGAATTAAAAGGGTATCAAAACCCATCTGATTATTTTCCATAAATTTTTTTTGCAAAGTTACTAAAAAGCTGCCTAAATATTCTTTGATTTATCACGCTCAATATTAAAGTTGTGAACGATAAAGAATAATGAAGTCATGAAGAAAGGTATTAAAGGTATTTTATACCTGACCAAGGCACCAAAATTAGAAGTAGTTAATCCGACAAAAAAAGCAAATATCACCGAAAAAGATATGCTAAAAACAATATAGGTATCGCTGAAAAGAATTTTTTGCATATATCTCCATCCATGTTCTCTCCATGTTAAA
>CAZDUU010000164.1:0-5616 GCA_964508675.1 uncultured Bacteroidales bacterium
GATGCTGCTGTAGATGAAGCTACAAAGTTGCTTGTCGGGAAGAACCTACTTAAGAATGACGATGTGGTTGTTTTTGTCGGAAGCACTCCGGTACAGGCAAAAGGAAGAACCAATATGCTTAAGTTGACAAGGATAATGGTGTAATCTTTTGAAATAAATCTGTTTATTTTTTGTTAATTTGAAGTATATTTCATTTTCAAAAATCATGTATATTTGTACAAATAAAAAATAAAATTTATGAAGAAACTAAGTCTCATTTTAGTGTTCGCTTTTATTACAAGCATGCTTTGGTCACAGGAAAAATTCAGCGGTGGAATATATGTTTCTCCTGAAATCAGTTGGTTTAAACCGACAAATAAGCAAGTTGAAAAAGAAAAAGGCAGAATGAGTTTTGGCTTTGGTCTAACCAGCGACATTGCACTTACAAACGCTTTTTCCTTAAACATTGGCCTGGGCTTTTCAAATGTTGGTGGCAGCTTAAAGTACCTGGATTCTATTCCAAAAATTGAAACAGCCGATACCACTTACACACATTTAGCTGCAAATACAGTCCTTAAATATAAACTACAATATCTTGAAATTCCAATTGCAATTAAAGGTAAAACTAAAGAAATCGGATTTATTTCCTATTTCATAAAATTTGGTGTCAACCCTATGATCCGCTATAAATCACTGGCAGATGTGACCGTCGATTCAGGTGATGATATTAAACAAGAAGTACGTTCATTTTCTTTTGCTTACCACATTGGCGCCGGTATTACCTATTCGTTGAAAGGAGAAACAAAACTCTTATTCGAAGGCGTTTTTAAAAACGGTTTGTCTGATATTGATAAAATTACGACATACAAAGACAAAGATTATAAAAATATTCTGAACGTAATTGAAATAAGAGTAGGGATTATTTTCTAATAAAATTATGAAAATTACGCTTTGCCAGCATAATAATGTGATTGGCAATATTGAGGGGAACGCTGAAAAAATTATTAAAAGCATAGAAAAAGCCGGGTCAGAGGGTTCTGACTTGGTTGTTTTTCCTGAGCTGGCTATTTGTGGTTACCCACCTTATGATTTGCTTTTCAATTCTTCGTTTGTAAAGCAGGCGATGGAAGGAATTGAAAAGGTAGCATCGCATTGTATAGGAATTACTGCTATAGTCGGTGGTATTGATGTTAACAATGGCGACGGTAAAGGATTATTCAATGCTGCTTTTATACTTCAGAACGGCAAAATAGAGGCTGTTTATCACAAAGCCCTGTTGCCGACTTATGATGTTTTTGACGAAGTCCGCTATTTCGAAGCTGCTTATAAACCTTTGGTTTTTGAATTAAAAGGTCAGCGAATCGCTGTTACTATTTGCGAAGATTTATGGACACCGGGATTGGATGTTCATCCTGCCCCCGGTAAGCCCAGATATCAATACGATATTATTGCAGCCAATAAAGAACTGAAGCCCGATCTGATGATAAATATCGCAGCTTCACCTTATTCCGTTTTTCAGCATAAATATCGATACGAACTATTGGAGCGTGTGCAAAAAGAACTGAATTGCCCGTTATACTACCTGAACCAGGTGGGAGCACATACCGATTTGGTTTTCGATGGCGGCTCTGTTATTCTTCATTCTGAAAAACAGAAATTTTATTTACCTTTCTTTGCTGAGCAGGATGGCACGGTTGAACACAATTCGTCTGATTCAAATAATTTGATAATGAACGATGTGGAATCGTTATATCATGCATTAAAGCAGGGGATAAACGACTATTTTTCCAAGAACGGATTCAAAAAAGCAATATTAGGACTTTCGGGTGGTATAGACAGTGCTGTGGTTGCAGTTTTGGCTGCTCATGCCCTTGGTAATGAAAATGTTCATTGCATACTCATGCCATCGCGTTATTCATCGCAACACTCGGTGGACGACGCTGTTGAGTTGTGCAAGAGAAACAAAATCAGCTATGATATTTTGTCAATTGAAAAGCCTTTCAGCGCATTTGAAGAAGCACTTTCAAAATCATTCGAAGGTAAACAACCCGATGTAACCGAAGAAAATATTCAGGCACGTGTAAGGGCTGTATATTTAATGGCCTATTCAAATAAATTTGCATATATACTGCTCAATACATCGAACAAAAGCGAAATGGCTGTGGGGTACGGAACTTTGTACGGCGATATGTGTGGAGCCCTGTCAGTAATTGGCGATGTTTATAAAACCCAGGTGTATAAATTAGCTCATTATCTCAATAAAGAAAAAGAACTTATTCCTGTACATATCATTCAAAAGCCACCTTCAGCAGAACTAAGGCCTGATCAGAAAGACAGCGACTCACTTCCCGAATACGATTTGCTGGATTCGCTGCTGTATCATATTATTGAAATGCAGCTGACGGTTCCTGATTTAATTAAAGAAGGTTATAGTGAAGATGTTGTGAAAAAAGTTTATCGACTGGTACAGATGAACGAATATAAGCGCTATCAGGCACCTCCGGTAATCCGTGTGTCGGGCAAGGCTTTTGGATATGGCCGCAGAATGCCCCTGGTAAAGAGATTTTAATTCTCAAATTTTAAAATACTTAATACTTTATTCATTTTTGACTTACCTTTGCAAAAAAATATTTTAAAACGATATATATGATTAATGTAGAAAACAAAATTGTCAACCCCGAAGCTCGCAAGAGAGCCATTGAACGTTTTCATGAAAAAGGAATTCTTCTTCCTACTTTCGCACAAATGAAAAACCCGGAATTAATTCCCGATAAAATAAAAAATCGCCTTAAAAATGTTGGCTTATGGGAACTCAATCCTGTAAACCTGTTCCGTATCAACTGGCATAACGAGCCCAAAGAAAAAGGCGGATTGTATGGCAAAGTGAATTATATAGAACTTCCAAAATCAATTACGGGTGTTGATGCACGTATCGTTTTACTCATTGGTAAATGGTTCCCGACAGGTGCACACAAAGTGGGTGCTGCATATGGTTGCCTTGCCCCGCGTATTGTGACCGGCGAATTTGATCCTACTTATCATAAAGCTGTATGGCCTTCGACCGGTAACTATTGTCGTGGCGGAGCTTTCGATTCTTACCTGATGGGATGTACGGCAGTGGCTATCCTCCCGCAGGAAATGAGCAAAGAACGTTTCGACTGGCTGAGAGAAATTGGTGCCGAAGTAATTGCAACTCCCGGCTGCGAATCGAATGTGAAAGAAATCTATGACGAATGCTGGAATATTCGCCGCAATAAAAAAGATCATATCATTTTTAACCAGTTCGACGAATTTGGAAATGCAGCATGGCATTATAATGTAACCGGAGCTGCTATGCAGGAAGTGTACAACGAACTGAAGACCGAAAAGAGTCATTTTGCAGGTTTCGCATCTGCTACAGGTTCGGCCGGAACAATTGCTGCCGGCGATTATTTGCGCACACAATATCCTCACATTAAAGTGGCTGCTTCTGAAGCTTTGCAATGCCCCACATTGCTCATGAACGGATTTGGCGGACACCGTATCGAAGGTATCGGCGATAAACATGTTCCATGGGTTCATAATGTAAAAAATACCAACAATGTGGTAGCTATTGACGATGAAGATTGTATGCGCGTTCTTCGTCTTTTCAACGAAAAAGACGGGATAGACTATCTGGTTGGCAATGGTGTGCCGAAGGAAATTGCAGGAAATCTTCATTTATTGGGAATTTCAGGAATTTCGAACATGCTCACAGCTATTAAAATGGCAAAATACTACGAAATGACTTCTGACGATGTGGTAATGACCGTTGCAACCGACTCAGCCGTGATGTATCAGTCGAGACTGGAAGAACTAAAACAAGAACGCGGAAATTACAATACCATGCAGGCAGCCAAAGACCATGAAAAATGTGTTTTGGGAACAAAGACAGATAACATGCGCGAACTGACCTATAATGATCAGAAAATGGTTCACAACCTTAAATATTTCACATGGGTTGAACAGCAGGCCAAAGAAATTGAAGACCTTAACCAGCTCTGGTACGACCGGAATATATGGAACAAACTCTTTAACCAGACCGAAGCTTTAGACAAACTGATAAACCAGTTTAACGAAGAAACCGGTGTGATGAATAAATTATAAAAAAAGGGCTTATAAAGCCCTTTTTTGTTGGTATAACTTAAACCGAACTTTGCACCCGCTAAGTGAATTTAGACTTTACTTTGTGGTTACGGGCATTGCCTTTAGAATAAAATAGTATATGTTTGTGTCTCGTTTCACAAATAAAGTATCAGAATCCTTTTTCTTAAATATTAAATCATTTTTTTTGATAAAGTCATCCAAGTAATTAGGCTTATATATATCGTTTTTTACATCTAATATAGAATATTTAGAAGAATCTAAAAATTCGATATAAACCGTTCCACGATTGTTAAACTTTTTCTTTACAGTTCCTGAAATTTCTTCATTAAAAGTTATTCTCTTAAACTTATCAGACAAATCATTTTGTATTTCTTTTGATAACATGATACTACTTATAATAAACAACGATATAATTATTATTAACCCTGTTATAAGTTTCAAGTATTGCTTCTTAAAAACTAGTCCAAATTTTAATATGCTATTTTCTATATCCATTTTTAATGTCCTAATAGTTTTATAATTCCGATATTATAATTTCCAGAGCATCCTCTCAGCGTAGTTTTAAACTACGCTGAGTGAGAGAATACTTTTTTCATCTTCAAATATACAAATTACTTTCCCCATTCATACGAATCTTTCTCAATATCAATGAATTTTAAAATCCGGTTGGTAACGGTTTCGACTAATTGTTCTATATTTTGCGGATGGCTGTAAAACGAAGGCGAGGCGGGGATAACCATTGCTCCTGCCTCAGTCAGGCTGGTCATGTTTTTTAAATGGATAAGATTGTAAGGAAGTTCGCGGGGAACAAGAATAAGCTTTTGCCTTTCTTTCAACATCACATCGGCAGAACGGCTGATCAGATCGTTGGAAGTTCCGTGAGCAATGCGTCCCAGTGTGCCCATAGAGGAGGGTATAACGACCATATATGCAAAATTGGCCGAACCGCTGGCCGGGGGAGCAAAATAATCGCAGTTTCCGTAAATTGAGATTCTGTCAGTTGCTATGGGAAGTTTAGTTTTGAGTTCAAATTCCCACACTTTTTTTCCGGTTTCAGAAAAAATAAGACTTATGGAATAACCGGAATACTGAATAACGTCCGAAATGAGTTTTTGAGCATAAATACTTCCGCTGGCACCGGTTATGGCTATGATTATTTTTTTACTCATAAATATAGATTTAGCGAGAGAACAAGATAATTATTGTATTGTCCGCGGTCGAAGTACCAGGTCTGGTTTCCGGGATGATTCCTGATGGGCAGAATAGAATAGGAATGATGAAATTTTAATACCAGCTTATCATTTATTTTATATCCAACTCCATATCTGAAGGGAAAATCGTATGATTTAAAAGCCGGATCAGGATCCACAAATCCGTTACCGTCAACGTCTTCTCTGGCTTTAAAGAGATAGCACATGGCCAGACCGGATTCGATAAGATATTTTTTCTTAATGGTAACTCCAAACATAAAAGGAACTTCAACATAATTTAAACGGAGTGTATAAAAACGGT
>CAZDUU010000165.1:0-5582 GCA_964508675.1 uncultured Bacteroidales bacterium
ATCATGTGGTTTTGACCAACACTCCTTTTTATGCTGAAAGTGGCGGACAGGTGGGAGATAGCGGAATGCTGACTTTGGGTCAGGAAAAAATTACAGTGATTAATACTATTAAAGAGAACCGTTTAATTATACATGTCTGCAACCAGTTGCCCAAAGATGTGAATGCAGAATTTCAGGCCCATGTGAATGTTGAAAAACGCGCTATGTCTGAAAGAAATCACTCGGCTACGCACTTGTTGCATGAAGCTTTGAGGGAAGTTCTTGGAACACATGTGGAACAAAGAGGTTCTTTGGTTCATCCCGATTACCTGAGATTTGATTTTTCGCATATTCAGAAAATGAGCGACGAAGAAATAGAAAAAGTGGAACGCATCGTTAATGAGCATATCTGGATGGCCATTGAGTTGAATGAAAATCGCTCCATGCCGATAGAAGATGCTAAGAAACTGGGTGCTATGGCTTTGTTTGGCGAAAAATACGACAATGTTGTTCGCGTAATTCGCTTTGGAACTTCCATCGAATTGTGTGGTGGAACTCATGTAAAAAATACTTCACACATCGGGTTATTTAAAATTATCTCAGAATCGGCTATTGCAGCAGGTATTCGTCGTATCGAAGCCGTTACTCGCATGAAAGCCTGGGAACTTTTAAATCAATCCCTGAGCGAACTGAAACAGGTAAAAGCTGTGTTTAATAATCCCAAAGATTTGAATAATGCTATTGAGCAGAATTTTAATGATTCCAAAGAATTGCAGAGAAAATACGATGAGCTTGTAAAGGAAAAACTGAACTCGATTAAAGATACCCTTTTGCAGAAATCGAAAATGGTCAACGATATCCATCTGATTTCGGAAAAAGTGGAAGTTCCCGGTGCTGATGCTATTCGCGACCTTGTATTTCAGCTTAAAAATCAGAAAGAAAAAACTGCGGTGCTTCTGTATTCAGTGATTGGCGAAAAACCACATATTGCCTTGGGATTAAGCGATGATCTGGTAAATTCCGGAAAATTCAATGCTTCGGTAATGATCAAAGAAATTGCCAAGGAAATAAAAGGTGGTGGCGGCGGACAGCCATTCTTCGCTACAGCAGGAGGAAGTGATATAAACGGGTTAAATAACGTATCAGATAAACTTATTTCTCTTCTCAATTAATGGTCTCATTCAATAAAGTTTCATACGGCTACGGTGCCCAGGAAATATTTAACCAGGTTTCTTTTCTCATTCGCGAAAAGGATAAGGTTGGTTTAATTGGGCGAAATGGTGCCGGTAAAACAACATTATTCGAACTGGTAATGGGAATGACAAACCCGAACGAGGGAAGTATTTCCAGACCCAAAGAAATGACGTTGGGCTATTTGCCTCAGCATTTGCCTGCCGACGACAAAACCACGCTATGGCTGGAAGTGAAAACTGCTTTTTCTGAGATAACTACATTACAGGAACGTTTAGACGATTTACATAAACATTTATCAAATGTTCAGCATGATGAGCCACAACTCAATAAAGTGTTGAACGAAATTCACAATATAAACGACCGTTTGCAGTATATCGGTGCTCATAATATGGATGAGCAGATGGAGCAGGTCATTGTCGGTCTGGGTTTTAAACGAAGCGATTTCGACAGGCCTACCATTGAATTCAGTGGTGGCTGGCGTATGCGTATCGAACTGGCAAAAATCCTGTTGCAAAAGCCCGATATGCTTCTGTTGGACGAACCTACCAACCATCTGGATATTGAGTCTATTCAATGGCTCGAAGATTATTTGAAAAATTATGACGGAGCTGTTGTCATTGTTTCTCACGACAGTGCTTTTCTGAACCACGTTACCATTCGAACCATTGAAATTGTAAATGCCAGAATCTACGATTACGACATGCCTTATACCGAATTTTTAGAATTCAGAAAAACGCAGATTGAGCTTCAGAAGCAGGCATACGAGAATCAGAAAAAAGAAATAGCACAGACTGAAAAGTTTATAGAAAAATTCCGCTACAAAGCTACTAAAGCCAATCAGGTTCAGTCGAGAATTAAAATGCTCGATAAAATTGAAAAGATTGAATTAGACGAAATTGACACGCGAAATATCAACATTGTTTTTCCTCCTGCACTGCACAGTGGTTCCATTGTGTGCGAAATAAAAGGTCTGACTAAAATATATGGCCAGCACACCGTTCTGAAGGATATAGACCTGAACATTGAACGTGGTGAAAAAATCGCTTTGGTGGGTAAGAACGGCGAAGGAAAAACTACCTTAATCAAAATAATACTACAGCAACTCGAAGCCGAAGGTTTGGTAAAACTGGGTTATCAGGTTAAGATTGGCTATTATGCACAAAATCAGGACGAAGCGCTCGATCTGAATAAAACCGTGGTTCAAACGCTGGAAGATATTGCGCCGATGGAAATGCGTCCCAAAATTCGTAATATATTAGGCTATTTTTTGTTCAGCGACGACGATGTGTTCAAGCGTGTCAGCGTACTATCCGGGGGCGAACGTGCCCGTCTGCTACTTGCAAAGCTTCTTCTGGAACCGGTTAATTTTTTACTGCTCGATGAGCCTACCAATCACCTCGATGCTTCGTCCAAAGAAATATTGAAGAAAGCCATTAAAAAATATGACGGAACCGTTTTGCTTGTTTCACACGACAGGGATTTTCTCGATGGTTTGGTGGATAAGTTTGTTGAAGTTACCAATACTAAATTAAGGCAATTTGACGGGGATATATGGGAATTTTTGAAGAAGAAGAAAGCCGAAAATCTTCAGTTGTTATTTAATCGGAATACTCAAATAGAGTCAAATCAAAATACAGAGAAAAAGGAAACGCAGCTTTCTTATACTGAAAAGAAAGAACTGGATAAAAAAATTCGCAAAGCCGAGAATCAGGTTGAGCAAACCGAGAAAAAAATTCACGAGCTGGAAATAAAAATTAAGGAATGTGATGATGTGGTGGCAAAGGGCGATCCGAAGATTTTATCGGACCTGTCGTGGTTTGAAAATTACGAAAAGCTGAAAAAAGAATTGAATGTTCTTTACGAAAGCTGGGATGCCTTCAGCGATGAATTGAGTATTCTGAACGAAGAAAAGAAACAAAAATTCAACTGATATGAACCCTCATTTGCTCGAAACAAAAAATCTTTGGTTGAAACCTTTGAACAATGAGCTGGCAGAGCGGTTGACAGATGATGTTTTGAAACTATACAGTGATGAAGATATAATTAAATACAGTGGTTTTACTTTAATTAATTCGACAGAAGAAGCCAGACAATTGCTCTATAAATATCTAATCAAAAGTGATTTTTATATCTGGATGATTTTTGATAAGACCAATAATCAATATATTGGCGACATTTCTCTGACTGTTGATGCTTATCACCAGTTTGCTTTTGTCGGCTGCTTTTTACATAAAAACTATTGGGGCAAAGGTCTGATGGCTGAAGCCATGAGAGAACTGCTGTTTTATGCATTTGCCGAAGAAGGCCTGCATCGTGTTAAGCACAGGTTCATGAATTGAACACAAACAGTCAGCATTTTTTCGAAAAATTTGGATTTGTTCATGAAGCTACGTTGAAGCAAAATTTTTTTGTGGATGGAACGTTTTATGATAGTAAGCTTTTTCGTTTATTGTTTGACGAATACATGAACCGTTATGGAAAAATGGATTAAATTTTTAGTAGTTTTACTTTTTGTAAGTCCCTGGACATATGGTCAGGACGAAGAAGTAAAGCACGAAGCAACTATTATTCGAGATATTACTCCCGACAACAGGGTCGAATCGTATGTGGAAATCAGGGATTCGGCTTTGGCTGTCATCGATCTGTTAAAAGAAAAGTGGGGAGATGCTGAAGAGCAAAACGGCAAAATTAAATGGCCCAATGCCATGATAGACAGCCTGGAAGGGAAAGCAAATGTAACGCTCCTGCACGGAATTATGAAAAAAGGCAGTCAGGCTTTTAAAACCTGCCCGACTTCTAAGAAAGAAAAGAACGATGAAGTGAGAATTGTCCGGTTAAGAATCATGCAAAAAGATAAAGATATTCTTTCATCGGCAGTAACCTCTGCCATTGTGCTTAATTTTATCAATGAAATTATCCGCCAGGTTTTTGAAGGTACAGAGGAAGATACCAATCAAGGCGATGATTAAGCTAAAAAGAGGGCAAATTCAATCCCTTTTTAGAGGACATGTGAATATTGAATCTGCCTAAATGGACGATTGATACGGTCTAATAAGATTTTTATACAGTAAATGGATATATTGCATGAAGCTAAAATATTATATATAGCGTGGTTAATTAAAAATAAAAAGAATGTTTATTTAATAGTTTTGCTTCATTAAGCATAGGAAGTACAAAAAAATATCACAAAATAATATAAACATAAAATTAATGCTTATATTTGCAAAAAAAATACAAAATAACCTATTAAAATGGTATTAGAGATTCGCCTTAGTAACTTTTTTTCTATAAAAGATGAGGTTGTGCTTGATTTAAGAGCTGCTAATATAAAATCAGCAAATGCTAAAGCACTAAAAAATAATATTTTTATCCATAATGAAACAGAAATATTGAAAACCGTAACTATATATGGTGCCAATGCTTCAGGTAAAAGCAATATTATTAAAGCCATACGTTTTTGCAATACTATGGTTTTTGAATCGCATAATCATAACGAAAGTACGGTATTTAATTTTCATCCTTATAAATTTGATGGGTACGATAAAAAGCCAAGTTCTTATTTTATTCGCTTTATACTTAATGGAATAGAATATGAATATTCATTTTCGCTTATCAGCAATCGTATTTTAACCGAAAATTTGAGTTATTACCCCAAGGGAAGAATTAAAGAAATTTATACTCGGAATGAACTTCGTGGCAAAACTAAAAGAGAAAAATATAATTTTACTGATATAATAAAACGACCGTTTGATATTGTTGAAAATACTTCAGAGAAAACTTTATATATTTCGCGTGCAAGTCAAATGGACAGGGATATAGCCAAAAATATTTTTCGATATTTTTATGAAACATTTATTCTTGATTATTTTAATTTTGGAATGTCAGCTATTGAAAGTATAACTAATCAAAATAAAAAACAACTGATTGAAGCTCTACGAATAGCTGATAGTGATATTGAAGACGTTAAAATAAAAATGCTTAAAAAGCCAGGAAAAAAGATTCAAGCAGACTTAACCAACATGACACTGAAGGTTGAGGATATGATACACAACCAATTAGAAATAAAAACTTATCATAAAACAAATCCTGGAATTGCATTCGATTTTCTTACTGAAGAATCAGCAG
The DNA here is from genome assembly GCA_964508675.1 of uncultured Bacteroidales bacterium. Taxonomy (GTDB): domain Bacteria; phylum Bacteroidota; class Bacteroidia; order Bacteroidales; family GWA2-32-17; genus Ch61. The sequence continues at coordinate 5,299 of CAZDUU010000165.1, forward strand.
GAACTATTAAACTTTTCTTTATTATGCTTACGCTACTAGGAATTATAAAAGAAAATAAAATATTGCTTATTGATGAAATTGAAGAAAGTTTACACCCTAGGATTATTGATTACATTTTTAATCTGTTCAGAGCTGGCGAAAAAGCTCAGTTAATATGTACCACTCATAATACTCAGTTTTTAAATCTAAAAAAAAATCGAAAAGATCAAATTTATTTTACCAATAAAAAACAGGATGGTTCCACTGATTTATATTCACTATATGATTACAGTGATTTTCGTGAT
>CAZDUU010000166.1:0-5571 GCA_964508675.1 uncultured Bacteroidales bacterium
GTTTTCAGGTTCCATTTTACCCGTATCACACCGTTTGATTTGTACAGGTTTTTCGCCGGCATGGGCTGAATTTTATGTGTATTCTATGGGAGGGGCTGGTCTGGTTTTCGATAACCTTGGTATCAACATGATTTCAATAGTAGGTCAGGCAAAAACTCCCAGTATTTTATACTTAAACCGTAATCACGGCGAAGAAATCAATGTCGAAATTTATCCTGTAGATATCCATGCCATCTGGAAAAGCGGACGCAAAGGTATTTACTCATTGATGGATTATACCTATTCACAATATGGACGGAGATATGAAAACGATCCGCGTATTCTGGCAACAGGTCCGGCTTCGTATGCAACCGATTTTGGTGCTGTAGGTTCTGCTCCTATTAAAAATGGGAATATCACTTTTGTTGATACCTGGGCAGGCAGAGGTGGCTTTGGTAGCAAAATGTTTCAACAACACGGATTGGCTGCAATTATTTATGGCGGTACCTACATTGACGAGGACTTTAGGGATAGAAAAGTTGTTGATGATTGGTTCGAGGATAAATACAATAAAAAGTTAGCTGCAAAAGATATTGAAGCAACTACAAAATATCGTTTTGACGAAAATTTTGAGACTGGTGGAACTTTTGGGGTAAATTATGCAACTATGGGTGGAAATACCATTGCATTTAATTATAAAAGCATTTATTGGAGCGAGAATGACAGGAAAGAGCTGCATAAGAAATTTATTTTGGATCATTACCTGAAACAATTCAACGAAGAATCGATTAAAAATAAACAATACAAGAACTGTGGAGAGCCTTGTGTCGCTGTTTGTAAAAAAATGAACAACGAGTTCAAGAAAGATTATGAACCTTATCAGACCATGGGGCCGTTGTCGGGCATTTTCGACCAGAGAGCTGCAGAACTGTTAAACCATCATGCCGACATGCTGGGGTTTGATGCTATTTCGGTTGGAGGGGTATTGTCGTGGTTGATGGAATGTATCTCAGAGGGAATTTTAAAACCATCGGAATTGGGCATTAAGCAGAAACCTGTATTTGATGTCCAGAACTTTGATATTATCAACGATTCAATGATTAACGCCCAGATAGGAATTCAGCTATTGGATAATATCGTGAGCCTGAAATATGATATGCTTAACTTGCAGGATGGTGCCCGAATTTTAGCCCATAAATTATCTTATGACAGAGGTAGAAAAATAATTGATAAATTTGTTTTCAATGCTTTTCGCCGAAAAGGATGGATGGTCCCAAATCAGTATTGGGTACCGGGAGCCTTATCGCCTATGCCTATTATGGGTAAATATTACATGTATTACGGAAAAGATTTTATGGATCCCCGTAAGCTTGGCCGTGAAAATGCCCAACGATTTGTAAAAGAACTGATGATTGATAATATGGGTTTTTGCCGTTTTCACAGAGCATGGGCAGAAGAAATGATTCCCGAGTTTATTGGTAAAATTTACGGAAAAAAATACGAATACCAGGAATCAATCAAAAATATTGCTGCCTGGATTAACAGCCGAAATTCATCTATTTTCTGGGAATCGGAAAGAAATTTAGACTTTATACATACGTTTATTAAAAAGAAGTTTCAGGAAAAATCGGACGTTCTGGAGCTGAATTATTGGCATGAACGGTTTGATATTAATAAGAGTGAAGCTGCTTTTGAGTATTGGTATGAAATACATAAAGGAATCCACGAATCATTTAAAGGAATTATTTGTTAAATATGCCACATTTTATTGAAGAAGCCGAACAGAGAGAAAAAGAAATAAGAAAAGACGAAGAAATTGTTTATTCATCAGCTTCTGAATTGCTGAAAAACAACGAAGAACTGTTTTTGCCTTTTCATGAATCACTTGCCGGATATATTAAAAAAGTTGCAAATCTGAGCAATGAAAGCAGAAGACCTGTGGTGGAAATAGGTTTTACTCATTTGGAAAATGAAGTCAAATACGAGTATTTTTCATCTGCTTATAAAACTTTAGTCAGAAAAGTTTTTGTAATCTTTAAGAAACAAAAAATATATATTTTCTGGCGAAGGTGTTACATAACAATTATGGATAAGCCTAATATCATTAAATTTACTTTATACGAGAAAGCGGTTTCAGAAACCAATTATGCTGATGTGGTTAAAAAGAAAATTAAAATTTATGTCAATATAAAGGACTTGAATAATGATATAGCTTTGTGGATAATGGATTATCTGGGTTATAAAGTTCATGCAAAAGAAGTCGTAGCAAGAATTCCTCACAACAATCATTTATCCCAGGCTAATTAAAAGTGGTGTCAATAGCTTCTTTTATATTCTTTGACTTGAAATCATAACCTTGTTCTATAAGCTTTGCCGGAATTACTTTCTGACCTGAATATAACACCTCTGCACCTTTATTAAAAATCAATTTCAGAAAAAACTTTGGAATGCTGAAGATTACAGGGCGATGCAGTTTTTTTGCAAATAATTTTGAAAATTCTTTGTTTGAAGTATATTTGGGACTTACAGCATTGTATACAGAAGGCTCAAGCTTTCCTGATATAAGCTGAGAAATGATTTCAGTCAAATCGTCAATCTGAATAAAGCTCATGGCCTGTTTCCCATTTCCTATCAGGGCACCTATACCCAGTTTAAACACTGGAAATAACTGCCTGATGATTCCACCGCTTTCCCCGATTACAATTCCAAAGCGAAGAATTGAAACGCTTGTTCCGTATGTCTCAGCGTGTAATGCTGCTGTCTCCCAACTACGGCAAACTTTTCCAAGAAATTTTTGACTTAGATAACGGCTGTGCTCGTCATGCTCGTGTATGTCATCATAAATTCCAATAGCTGAAGTAGAAATCAGATGTTTTGGTCTTATTTCACAGAGTGATATTGCTTTTACAATATTTCGTGTTGTAAAAACCCTGCTTTGATATATTTTGCGCATGTATTTACGCGTCCATCGCTTGTTTATATTTGCTCCCGATAAATTTACAATGGCATAAACCCCTTCCAGTTTTGCTGCTAATTTTGATGGTTCAGCATAAAGCAGGTTTCGCTCAATTGCAACAATTTCAATTTGATTTTGAACTAAATGATTTTTTAAGTTTTTGCCGACAAAGCCATTTATGCCGGTAATCGCTATTTTCATATTATTGTAAAGTCTTCTTCAAGTCTTTTTTTAATTTGCTCAATACTCACATCGTAATGAAGGTTTCCGTCGTAAGCATAACTGATGGCACCATTTTCTTCGGATACCACAATTATGATTGAGTCGGTAAATTCCGACATTCCTAATGCAGCACGGTGACGCGTTCCATAGTGAGGGGGAAGATCTGCTTTGTCGCTTATCGGCAAAATACAACGGGCTGAAGTGATTTTGTTTTCGAAAATAATAATGGCCCCGTCATGCAAAGGGCTTTCTTTATTAAAAATTCCTTCAATGAGCCGGCTAGAAATATTGGCATTTAATGCATCGCCGATGTGAGAAAAATTATCAAGACTCATTTTATTGGCAACAACAATGAGTGCTCCGGTTTTCTTTTCCGAAAGGTTTTTTAAAGCAACAGCGATGGAAGTAGCATTAAGCGGAGGTTTACTTTTTTTCTGCGATTTGAACAAACTAAGGAATTTAAGCCTGTAATTGACTGCAAAATATTTTGAACCGATTATGAGTAAAAATCTTCTTATTTCCTGCTGAAAAACAATGACCAGAGCGATCATTCCCACACCCATAACCTGTCCGAGCAATCCGGCCAGTAACTGCATTTTAAAAGCTCTTACTGCCATCCAGATAATATAAATGAGAGCAATGCCGACAAAAATATTGATAGCAAGTGAGCCTTTGATAAGCATATAAATTTTATACAATACATAAGCAAAGACCAATATGTCAATGACATCGAAGAATGTAATATGTATAAAAAGTTGCTGCATATTTTCTGCTAAGTTACAAAAAATTAAGCATTCAAATAAAAACCAGTCATTTCTATGGCTTCTTTTGCTGCTTTTACATCATGAACCCTTAAAATATCTGCACCTTTCAGTAGAGCAATGGTGTTTAAAACACTTGTTCCGTTTAAACTTTCCTCCGGTGAATTATTCAGGAGCCTGTAAATCATAGATTTTCTTGATAATCCGGCTAATACCGGACATTCTAATGCCCTGAAATCATCCAGATGTTTTAAAAGAGTATAATTGTGTTTTAAATCTTTTCCAAAACCAAATCCCGGGTCAATAATAATGTCATTGACACCTTTTGAAGTAAGCTCAGCTATTTTATGGCCCAAGAACCTGAAAACCTCTTCAGAAACATCACGGTATTCAGGATTTTGCTGCATATTTTGCGGATTACCCTGCATGTGCATTAATACGTAAGGAACATTGAGTTTGACCACAGTTTCGAACATTTCTTTATCTATAGAATAAGCAGAAATATCATTAATCATATAGAAACCATGTTCTTCGACGCAGAATTCCGCAGTCTGGGCATTGTAAGTGTCAACAGAGAACCATGTGCGGGGAAATTCCTTTGAAATAATTTCAACAAAAGGTTTCAGCCTGTTTATTTCTTCTTCTGCTGTAATTATTTCAGAATTGGGACGGGACGAAGCTGCTCCGATGTCAATAATAGTAGCACCTTCATTCAGCATCTGGTTTATTTTGCCAACGACTTCTTTTTGTGTCTGAATTCTGCTGCCGGAATAAAATGAGTCGGAAGTGAGGTTTATAATGCCCATTATGATTGGCTTATTGAGCATATAAACAGAATCTCTGAAACGAAGACTTTTCTTTTTCTGAAAAAATGTATCTTTAACCATTCTTTTTTTGGTGTAAAATTAAATAAAATAAAGCATATGCCTCTTATTGTTTTAGAAGGTTTGGATGGAGCAGGAAAGTCAACGCAGGTAAGACTTCTGACAGAATATTTCGAAAAGCAGGGGAAGTCGGTTTTTTTTATGCACTTCCCGCGATTGGAATCACCGTACTGGGGCGAAATGATTGCCGCTTTTCTACGTGGAGAATATGGCGATATTAATCAGGTACATCCGCAATTAGTGGCTGCACTTTATGCCGGAGACCGTTGGGATGCTTCGAAAGAAATTATTGCCCGGCTCGAAAAGGGAAATGTGGTTTTTTTAGACCGATATGTTTATTCAAATCTCGCATATCAGTGTGCAAAATTGACCGATGAAGCAGAAAAAGAAAAGCTTAGAAAATGGATTCTGGATTTTGAATTTGATTATTTCAAAATTCCCAAACCCGATATTAACCTTTTTTTAGATGTGCCTCAAACATTTGTCGAAAGAAAACTAAAGGAAAACAGAACTGGCAGTGACAGAGACTATCTAAAAGGGAAATCGGATATTCACGAGAAGAGTACGCTTTTTCAGCAATATGTTAGAGAAGAGTACTTGTGTTTATGTAAGAATTATGGATTGACTTATGTAGATTGTGCAATGGATGATACTTCACTTGCTCCTATCGAAGTTGTATTTGAGCGAATACTATCAAAAATTGTTAAAGCTTGTTAATGTTACTTTTATCATTGATGATGTATCATTTTACTTTTATTTTTGCAGAAAA
>CAZDUU010000167.1:0-5565 GCA_964508675.1 uncultured Bacteroidales bacterium
CAAAGAAGATGATTTTGGCTACGAAGATTATATAAACGAAGAAGATCAGGACGAAACTCCTTACTACCTTTTACAGGCAAACAATCACTCTGCCGACGACGAAACACGCGAATTTATTTTTACAAGTCAGGAATCATTTATCGACAGCTTATATCAGCAAATAGGTTTTCTTGATTTCGATTCTAAACAAAGGTCTATAGCAGAATATATTATTGGAAATATCGATGAAAAAGGATATTTGCAGCGTGATATAGAACAAATTTCTGATGACCTGGCATTTACAGTGAATGTATCCTGCACTCCCAAAGAAATAGAAGAAATTCTAAAGAAAATTCAAACGCTTGATCCTCCGGGTATCGGAGCCAGAAATATTCAGGAGTGCTTTGTTTTGCAATTGCAAAGAAAGCCTAAATCCAAAGCTGTAAAAAATGCCATTTATATTATTGAGCATCTTTTTGAAGAACTCACCAAGAAGCATTACGAAAAAATTCAGAAAAAGCTTGATGTAACAACCGAGGAGTTAAAAGAAGCAGTTACTGAAATTCAACACCTTAACGTAAACCCCGGAAATACTTTTGCCGATAACTACGATACTGCAAAAAACCAGGTTATCCCCGATTTTATTGTTGAGATTGACGATGGTGAAATCCGCGTTTTTCTTAATTCGAAATACTCGCCTGAGCTAAGGGTAAGCAAATCGTTTCAGGAAATGCTAAATTCGTTGGAAGCACAGGCAAAAATCAACAGAAAAGCAAAGAATAATAAAGAGGCCATTCAATTTGCAAAACAGAAAGTGGATTCAGCCCGTTGGTTTATTGATGCCATTAAGCAACGGCAAAATACACTTATCACGACTATGCAGGCCATTGTTCATTTGCAAAAGGATTTCTTTCTCGAAGGCGACCGTTCCATGCTTAAACCTATGATTTTGAAAGATGTTGCCGATTTAACGGGATTCGATATCAGTACTATTTCACGTGTTGCAAGCAATAAATATGTAATGACCCCTTATGGTGTTTTTTCACTTAAATCATTCTTCAGCGAATCGATGACAACAGATGATGACGAAGAAATATCAACCTATAAAATAAAAGAGCTCATTCAGGATCTAATAAGCAAAGAAGATAAGTCAAAACCACTAACAGATGAAGAGCTTGCCGAAATACTTAAAAAGCATGGAATGAACGTTGCCCGCCGAACCATTGCCAAATACCGCGAACAGCTTAAAATTCCTGTTGCACGACTAAGAAAAGAACTCTGATATGAACGATTTTAACATCTCCAAGGTTGAAAAATACTTTTTTACCTTTATCTCATATATAAGTCACCCCATTTTAATTCCCACTTTTGGACTTTATTTGGTTTTTCAGTTATTTTCCAAATATTACATTTTCAATCCAAAGTATTTAACCGGAGTTGAGACGGTGTATTTTATAATGTCAGCAGTTATTCCATTGATTATCATAACCTTGCTTTACTATTTTAAATTTATCCAATCTTTTTATTTAAAAAACAAAGAAGAACGCCTGCTTGTATCGGTGACTATGACAATTTTTTATTTTTTCACTTATTACTTTACCCGTCAGATTTATTTTCACCCGAACATTTTTATCTATATTATTTCAATTCCGATAACAAGTCTTATTTTTTCACTTATCATTGCTTTTAAACCGACCACCTCTATGCATGCATTTGTGTGGGGATCTTTATGGGGAATTGTATTGTTTTACCGTTTTATTGTTCAGTTGATCCCCTATCCTGTATTATTTATATCATTAATAATCTTTTCGGGCCTGACCATCACAGCAAGACTAATTCTAAATGCACATAATTTTAAGGAGGTGATTTCAGGCTTCTTTTCCGGATTAATAATTGGATTTGGAGTAATTTCAACTGTTTTTCTGTTCTGATCAGATTTTTATTTTGTACTCCAACGATAAAATCCATGTTTTTTGAAAAGTGGCACTTTGCTGAAGATATCCCGTCATGTCCAAAGAGTTTGTTTTATTTATTTTATGTTCAATTCCCAGTGCAAAGCGTTGCTTATCCATTTCAAAACTGCTGTAGGCTGAAAGATAAAACTGATATTTAATGAAAGCAAACCATGATTTAGCAACCGGTCTTTTAATTTCAGCTTCCCATCTGATAAAAGGCTGCGGAATATAACCATCTTCATCTGTCGGAATAATACTTTTATCCTGCCACGCATACCTTAGTTCCGTTGAATAACGCCATTTATTTACCTTATCCTTATATTGAATATCAAATGAAAGTCTGTTTTTATTAGCAAAATAGTTTACATATGATTTTGAAATCATTAAATATTCTACAGAAGCTTCTGTTTTTCCTGAAATTACATAATTTAATGCTAAACTGCTCCTGATATTATTCAGATTAACAGAAGTATTTGCAAATCTTAATTCTTCAGAATAATTTAATGAGAAAGAGCGCGAAACAGATTTCTCAACCGAGATTGTGGTCCATAGCCCCACATCTGTTTGTGCCTTAACAAAGGATGAAATAAAAAGCAAAAATATCACTACCCTGCATTTATTCATAGTAATATATTTTTATTTTAGCTGTGTCCTTTAAATAATCGATATTTCCAATAACGACTCTTCTGATTTTCAGGCCTGTCCTTTTTTGCAAATCTTCTTTCAGTTCATCATGTTTTTCCGGTTTAATCAGTTCAATATTTTCGTAATTTATACTCTTTGAAAATTCTCTTTTAAATATAAGATTGCTGTCAATAATGAACACAAAGAATATTAATATTCCGTGTATTACGGTCACTTCGATTAAGTCCAGTCTTATAGCTGATAATAGACCTAAAGCAATAAAAATAAAGAGGTAAGTCATATCTTTAATTGAAATTCCTGCAGTTCGGTATCTTAACATAGAAAAAACAGCAAATAAGCCAAAGGCTGCTCCCATTGACATTTTAACGTCATTCAATACATATGTCAGCAGAAATATAACAATATTAAACAACATGAAAGTAAAAATATAATCAAGCTTCTTATAATTTGGAAAATAAATAAGCAGGATGATTATTAGCATGGATAATACATTAATTCCTAAATTAATAAAGAAGACCTGATCCAGTTTTATTTCATCTTTCTTGCTCTTTTTACTTTTTTTATTTTTATTAGTACTATCGTCGGATTCATTTTGTACGGAACCCGTGTTTTCCTGCTCGTACATGGTTGTTGTATTTTCAATTTGTGCTGAACTAATGACAGGACTTGTAACATTGAAAGCTAATGATAAAGATAAAATCAATAATAAATTCCAAAACGTTCTCATATCGCATTAATTTTTTTTAGTTTCATCTTAAAAGTGTTCATTTTAACATGTGGATAGAGCTTGCATATGCCCATACAATATTTACTAAATGAAAAGGGATGAATGTGTTTTTCCTTTAAAATATTTTTAAGTAACGATTGCGTGTGTGACGATTGCTTTAGTTCAATAATCACTATATTATTCATATCAGCTTCTTTTTCGTGATTATTGAAGCATAAATTGATGTCAATAGTAACCCTGTCTGTAAATTTTTTGTTAACCAGGGTAATTCTTTTATATATAACATTTACTACCGGCACTACCATTTCCTGTCGTTGAAAATAACTGTAAGACAAAAGAAAATCCCATTCCTTATCAACTATTTCCTCTGAAAATTCTTTAACCTTAACACGCTTTTTTATTGTTCTGTCTTTGTTTGACTTAAACTTTACCTCAAAGAAATTTGTGCCCACATCCTCATATCTTCTTAATCTGACTTTGTAGCGATTCAGTTTACCATTGTGGTGACATCTGAATAAATTAAGGGAAGGAGTATCGTAATAAATATTTGTATAATCAAACTCTCTTACGTTGCCAATTTCCAGAGCGTAGTACTCCTGACTTAAGCAAGTTAAAATTTCGGGCAAAAGCGAATGTTTGATAATAAACTTCGTATCACGCCGATCCATCAGGCTGGCATTTTCTTCAAGCTGTTTCAGTGAAATAGGTTCAAAGTTGTTCAATATTTTTTTAATATCACTCACCTTTTAAAAATACTGATATGTATATATCTTTATTGATTTAAGCTTCTGACTTCCATCATATTCCCTACGTTCTATTTTCAGATTTTTATCATATTTGTATTCAGTTATTTTTAACTTGTTTCCGTCTTTATCAATTACTACTTCTTTTACTTTATTATTTGAAGCATCATAGAAGTAAGAAGTCTTGGTTATTTTACCTTCTTTTTCGTTAATTTCCAACTCTTCGGAAAGCTTATTGAACTTATCATATTTATATGATGTCTTTACTTTGGGATTACCTTCTTTGTTGTAATCAATTTTTAAAACCACATTACCGTGTTTATCATATTCCTCGTATTCATCATTGACTTTTTTATCGTTTCCATCTACACTTACGACTTTTTGAGTTAATCTTGATTTCACGGAACTTTCGCGTAAATCCTTTTTGCTTTGAGCACTTGCTGCTACACTTATAGTCAGAAATAAAACTAATAAACGGTTCATAATATATTATTTAAAGATTTCAATATCCGGGACTTGAACTTTCTGGCGATTTTTTTTAATTTCTACATCTTTTACAATACCTATCGCGTTTTGGGTTTGCAATGTCGAGTCTTTTGAATAAGAATATATGTGATATTTGCCGGGACGCAGGTTTTTAAATTCATAAGTACCGTCATAGCACGTAAGAACTCTATCGCTGTAGTCTTTGTCGTCACCGTAAATGATATAAACCCATTCGTCAGCAATGTAGTATTCTTCTTTCAACACAGTAAACGTACTGTTATAATTTTTGCAAAATACTTTTCCTGTTATAGTGCTGGTTCCCCCCTCGCCCGGTTCTTTTTTACAGGAAGAAAAAAATGCAATTAATACCATTGTAAACGAAACTAAGTATATAATCTTCTTCATATTGGTATGTTTATTTAAACTGTTCATTATTACTCTAAACTAATTTTACTCATTGATTATGAATTTTTTAATAACAGAGTCACCTAAAGTCTCAATTTTGATAACATATAATCCACTAAGCAGGTTGGATACATCAAACTGATACAAACCTGAAGAATAGGATGATGATTCAAAATCAAAATTCCCTGAAATCACTTTTTGCCCTGAAGAATTATAAATGCCATATGATATATATTTTTGCGGACTTCTCATTTCAATATAGACATTGTTGGTAGCGGGATTTGGGAAAAGTAAAATGTCTGACAGAGGTATTATCCCCATATAATTGTTCTTTGCCAGAGTAGGCATCATGTATACAAAATCGCCATGTCCGTTTGGATAACGTCCATACGTTTCCCCTTCTAATTGTAAACCATATTTTACAGAATCGAGATATTGATTATCTCCGTACGAAATAAAAAGCTGTCCATCATTTTCTGATAAATCAAAATTAGAATGAAGTCCATTTGATAATGCTGAATTGTCAGCCCAAACGATTACATAGCTTTTAGCATTTATCACAGTATCAGGGAAAGCCCATTTATTAAGGATGGTATTATCATCGGTTAGATACAGATTTTTTAAG
>CAZDUU010000168.1:0-5539 GCA_964508675.1 uncultured Bacteroidales bacterium
TATTCGGGTATAAAAGAAAATAACTTCCGTAAATTTAAAATTTTTCCCAATCCTTTTTATGAAAGCATCATAATAGATACGGATGAAGATATTCAAAAGGTTGAATTATATAATATTGCAGGCGAACTGCTTTTTACAGGAAAAGGCAAATATTTGAACATTACCGGAATAAATAGGGGAACATATGTACTTAAAGTAATCACTCCTAATACGGTTTATTCAGAAAAAATAATCAAAGATTAAGCTTTACCATTTTCCTGAAAATTATTCGTACCTTTGCGGCACATTTACATTACATTGTTCTAAATATGATAAGTCGTCGATTACTGAGGTTAAAGATTATGCAGATGGTTTACGCCAATTTTCAACGATTGGCAGGGGATTTAAATCAGACCGAAAAAGAACTTTTTGACAGCATCAATAAAACTTACGAATTATACCATTATTTAATGCTTTTGATGGTTGATATCAGGTTTTACGCAGAAAAAAAGCTCGAAATCATAAAAAACAAATTTTTAAAATCGAAAGATCCGGCTGAACTGAGCGAAAATTTTGTCAACAATAAACTTATTCAGCTTTTAGAGACCAATTACGCATTGAACACATTTTTAAACAATAATAAGTTCAACTGGCAAAAACAAAGTGATACGATTGCACAGCTATTTGATGAACTTGAAAAAACGCAGGAATTCAGGAAATATTTATTGTTGCCTAAACCCGATTTTAATTCCGATAAAGAAATTGTATCATTCTTTTTTTCAGATGTGTTAGTCCCTTCACAGGATTTTAACCAGATACTCGAAGAATTAAGTATATATTGGAATGACGACCTCGAATTTGTTGTTTCCAATATAATGGCCACTATTGACAAATTCAGCGAAGGCAAAGGAGTGGATAACCCGCTCATGAAGATGTATAAAAGTCCGGACGATATTGATTTTGCAAAAAATCTGTTTCGTAAAACGGTTGTACGTCATAACGAACATGTTGAAGTTATTCAGAAATTTCTCAAAAACTGGGAAATTGAAAGAATTGCCCAGATTGATATGATACTGATTGAAATGGCTCTTACCGAACTCTATTATTTAGATGAAGTTCCTGTAAAAGTTACACTAAACGAATATATTGAATTATCAAAATTTTATAGCACCGAAAAAAGCAGTACTTTTATCAATGGAATCCTGGACAGAATAGTACAGGCAGGGCGTGAAGACGGAAAAATTGCCAAAAAAGGGAAAGGCCTTATTGGAGAACAAAATGTATAATTAACATTGTTTAATTTTTACACAACTCAAATTCAGGATTTATTTACTAACTTCGCAACAAGAAAATTTTGTAAAGTATGAAATCATTGTCTTTGTTTATTGGATTGATAGTGAGTGTTTTATTGCTCTCTTGCCAGTCAGATGAGAATAAAAAAGTAGATACAGATTTGATTCAGAATCCTTTGACTGCCGATGGCAATGCTGATACTTCATTATTACCAAGGTTTCAATGGAAAGATATGGTCCATGATTTTGGTGTAATAGTTCAGGGCGAAAGGGTTTCTTATACTTTTACATTCAAAAATACCGGTAAATCAAATCTGATAATTTCTTCTGTTCATGCAAGTTGCGGTTGTACTGTTCCTAAGTATGATACAGCTCCCATTGCCCCCGGCGAAGACGGAAAAGTTGAAGTGGTTTTTGACAGCTCCGGACGTAACGGATTACAGAACAAAACCGTTACCGTTTTAGCAAATACACAACCAAGTTCAGTTGAATTGCACTTTTCGGCAGAAGTGGTTGTCCCCGAAGAGAAATAATTAATTTAAACAAATAATTTATGATGAACATTTTCGAACCTTTAATGTTAATGGCAGACCCCAAAAGCGGTCAAAATCCTTTAATGTCTTTACTTCCTTTAATTCTTATTATTGTGGTTTTCTATTTCTTTATGATCAGACCACAAATGAAAAAACAAAAAGAATTACGCAATTTCCGTCAAAGCCTTAAAGTTGGTGATAAAATAATTACATCGGGTGGTATTTACGGAAAAATCAATGATATTCGCGAAAATATTGTTATTGTTGAAGTTGAAGATAAAATGCGTTTAAAAATTGATGTAAACTCCGTATTCCGTGATCCGGCTGATATTGAACAAAAGAAATAACATTTGAAATCCGATTTATTAAAACAAATCAGGGGAATTTTTAGCCCTAGAAAAGTTAAACGTAATAAACGTGTTTTAATATTTGCTTTTTTTCTTGCTTTATCGACTATTATATGGTTTTTTTCAAAGTTAGAAAAAGATTATTTTACCACTATTTCCATTCCTGTTAAGTTCTATAATTTTCCTGAAAATAAGATTCAGATAAACCATCTGCCCAAAGAACTAAAAGTAAGTGTTTTTGGACGTGGATTTACTTTGTTAAGATATAAAATTCTTTCCAGGAACCCAATATTTATTGATTTGACAAAAATATCGGGTTCAAAAAGTGAAAATGACAGAGAACTGATTTATTTTAACAGCGAATCAATTATCCCTATGATTGACAGGGAAATGGCTTCTGAAGTGAAAATATTAAGTATAGAACCGGGAAGCATCAAACTGGTTTTCTCAAAAAAACAATCGAAAAAAGTTGTGATTGTTCCTGATATAAACTATAGTGTGGATAAAGATTATATCCTGGACGAAGTAAATGTAAATCCAAGGTATATTTTTGTTACAGGGCCTGCATTTATTTTAGATTCCCTGGATACTTTATTTTCAGTGAAATCGCAGATACAGAATTTATCCAAAAATAGTAACTATCTGCTTGGAATTCAAAAAATTCCATTATGTACCTACAGTAACGATTTGATACTGGTAGACATTAAAGTTCAGAAAAAAACCGAAAAAACTATTCAAATACCCGTTAAATCTATTTTTTCATACAAATCTGAAAATAAAGAATTTGTTCCGGCTTCGGTAAATCTGATGTTCTCCGTTGGTGTAAACGATTATCAATATATTGAAGCTACTGATTTTCAATTTGAATTTCAAAGAGTCCTAAACCCTAATTCCGGTAACGAAAATTATTTTATCCGGATTACAACCACACCTGATGGTGTTTCAAATGCTCAAATTAGTCCTTCAGTCATAACCGTGCTAAGTAAATAATATGCTTTCAATAGGATTGACCGGAGGAATAGGGAGCGGAAAGTCACTTGTGACAAAGATATTCAATTACAACTGGGATATCCCTGTTTATTATGCCGACGACAGATCAAAATGGCTCATGCAAAACGATTCAGATCTGATTGCAAAAACCATCAATTTGCTTGGGTTTGAAGCATACCGCAACGGACAAATTAATAAGGAATTTATTGCATCCAAAATTTTTTCTGATAAGGAAATCAAATTAAAACTGGAGTCATTCGTTCACCATGCTGTTATGGAAGATTATAAAAAGTGGATTAACCAACAACCTTCCGGATATGTTATACACGAGGCCGCTTTAATCTTTGAGTCTAAACTTCAAAATAATTTTGATAAAATAATTACGGTTGTCAGCCCCATGGTATTAAGATTAGAACGATTAGTCGGAAAGGGGATAGGAAACGATGAAGCAAAGCGAAGAATGAAAATGCAAACAGACGACTTGTATAAAACAAAACTATCGAATTTTGTGATATTTAATGACGAAAGAAGCAGTGTGCTTGAACAAATTATTCACATACATAAATCTATAATCAATGAAATGGGGTAAATGGATTGGAGGAGGCCTTGGTTGGGCTTTGTTTGGTCCCATAGGAGCTATTTTTGGCTTTGCTGCCGGAGCTATCATCGATGTTGACGAAAATACGCTGAAAGGTCGAAGAAAGACTACCCGCGGAGACTTTATTGCAAGTTTGCTTGTTTTGGTTGCTGCTGTTATGAAAGCAGATGGAACAGTAAAACGCTCTGAATTAAATTTTGTAAAAGCCTTCTTACGTGATCTGCTTGGCGAAGAAGAAGCTCAGGAAGCATTACTTTCTCTTCGCGATATTATGAAACAGGAAATCCCTGTCGAACTGGTTTGTCAACAGATAAACGCCCATCTTGATCATTCCTCAAAATTACAACTTATTCATTTACTCATCGGAATTGCTCAGTCTGACAAAGAAATGGTCGCCAGTGAAATTGAACTGATCAGGAACATATCATTCAGATTGGGCATCAATCCATCAACTTTTGAATCACTGCTCAGGGTTAATAATCCGGTTGAAGATGCTTATAAAGTGTTGGAAATATCTCCTGATGCTACAGACGAAGAAGTAAAAAAGGCTTATCGAAAGCTGGCAATTGAGCATCATCCTGACAAAGTTTCTTACCTTGGCGAAGAAATACAAAAAAAAGCACACGAAAAGTTTCAAAAAATTAATGAAGCTTACGAGCAAATAAAAAAACAAAGAGGAATAAAATAACAGTTTATTGCATAAATAAAAAAAATAAATTAGGTTTGCAAATCAAATTAAGGAAAAGTTATGAAGTTGAATGAAATCTTATCAATTTCCGGCCATTCAGGATTATTTAAATTAGTGGCTCAGGGTAAAAACAACATTATTGTTGAATCGTTGATGGACGGCAAACGCATGCCCGCTTTTACTACCGACAGAATCAGTTCATTGTCGGATATTGCATTGTTTACAACAGGCGAAGAGTTGCCTTTAAAAGAAGTCTTTGTTAAAATGCACGATACCTTCGACAAAAAAGAAGTTGAACTAAATTTTAAAAAGCAGCAGAAAGAAATGCTTGTCATGTTTGAAAAAGCAGTTCCTGATTATGATAAAGAACGTGTTTATACTTCTGATGTGAAAAAAATAATGACCTGGTATAACCAGTTGGTTAAAAATAATCTGATTCCATTCGAAGAAGAAAAACAGGAAGTAGCTGAAGAAGCAAAGGCTGAAGAAACCTTAGCAGAAGTGAAAGAAACGGAAGATGCTGTTGTTAAGCCCAAAGCTAAGAAAGCTCCCAAAAAGAAAACAGATGCTCCCAAAGCAGAATAAAAAATAAGTGAACCAACATCAATACCCTTCCATATTACTCGAAAAAGCTGTATTGGAACTCTCAAAGCTGCCAGGAATAGGGCAAAAAACAGCTTTTCGCCTTATTATGCACATGCTTCGCAATGGTAAGGAGCCAATGAACATATTGGCTGACTCATTGAAGGAACTGGCCGAAAATATCAAATATTGCCAGCGATGCTGTTCTGTTTCCGACAATGATATGTGCGAAATATGCTGCGATTCAGGTCGCGACCAGAGCCTTTTGTGTGTGGTTGAGGATGTTAACGACCTGATGGCTATCGAAAAAACACACCAGTACAAAGGAATTTACCATGTGCTCGGAGGTCTAATTTCACCTATGGATGGAATAAGCCCGTCACAATTGCATATTGATGAGCTTGAACAACGTTTGCAAAATGAGCCGATACAGGAAGTTATCTTTGCCTTGTCCGCTACTGTCGAAGGCGATACAACCGCTTTTTACCTGCATAAAAAGTTAAAAAATTATAATGTTAATTTTACTACCA
>CAZDUU010000169.1:0-5466 GCA_964508675.1 uncultured Bacteroidales bacterium
CAAGGAAATTTTGTGATTTCAGAATAAAAAAAGCACTTTCTTTTCTTTTATAAAAATAGTTGTACCTTTGGTAAAAAAATACAATTATGAAACAATTATTATTAATTTCAGTTTTTATTGGAATAACTTTTTATTCTTTAGGTCAGGCTGCCGGTAATTATTATTTTAATCAGTCAAAAAGCAAAAGTGAAGCTAGCGGAGGTATGTTTGATGAATATAATTCACGCGGCTATGTGCAACAAAATCAATATTATCCGGTTACTACTACCGCTAACGATACCGCGTTTCTGATAGAATGTGACGCAATTATGAATGTAAAAGCAGATGAGTATGTAATGACTTTAGGAACCTCTCAGATTGCAGAGTCTCTGGGAGATTGTCACGAAATGATCAATAAGCGAATTGATAACTTTAAAACAGCTATTCAGACTTTGGGGGTTTCATCAAACGATATTTATGTGGATTATATTTCTCAATTTCCAATTTTTGAGATTGAAGTGGAAAAGAAACTTTTCAGCAAAACTTATCATGAAATTCCAAGCGGTTATGAGTTGAAGAAAAATATTCATGTTCACTACAAGAGCAGGGAAGTGGCTGAAAAAATCATGCTCGAAGCAGCTAAAAATGAAATTTATGATATTATTAAAGTTGACTACATCGTTGCAAATAATGCACAGATTTATGATTCGTTAAGGCAGGCTTGCATCAGAAGCATTCAAAAGAAAGTAAATGAGTTCTCAAAACTTGGAATTAAAACAGAATCTCAGTATCAGCTTATTTACGAAGATATGCAATCAACCTATCCTATTGAAAGATATTCAACTTATGCTGAGTTTGCAAGATATAACTCCGGTTCTTCGAAAATGGGCAGCAAAGTTATTTCGCATTACAACGTTCCTGCATTATTTTACAATCCATTGTCATATAAAACCTGTGAAATTGTTGTAAATCCGGTTGTAAATGAGCCTGTAATCCAATACACTTATTCATTGAAGGTGAAATATGTATTGAAAAAAAGATAAACAATTTTTTATTTTCTTTTTTTTTATCAAAAAATAGTGTAATTTTATCACCGATAAATAATCGTTTGTCAATATATGCAAATTATTAAGCATAGAGTTTTACTTGTGCTGGTAGCTTTTACGCTTCTGCCACAGCTTTTTTATGCATATTCGTTTGATACAACAAATTATAAATTATACGTAGATTCGTTATCCAAACTCGCAAATTTAAACCCGCCCCAAGCAATAAAAATTGGAAAGGAGTTGTTCGATTTTTGTCAAAAAAATAAATACGATGAAGATTTAGAATCGGTTTTGAATAGCTTGTCCATGGCTTATTATTTTAATGGTGACAGAAAAGAATGTCTGATATACCTTAATTTATTAAACGGAATTTATTCAGAAAAACGTGATTATGATAAACTTGCATTAGTTAACAACAGAATTGGAGGTATTTATCAGGATTGGTCGCTTTTGACCGAAGCAATGAATTATTACAATATTGCATACAAATATGCACAGGATTCAAAAAATTTGTCCCGTCTGGGGCAATGTTTCAATAACCTTGGGCTGATAAATAAAGATCAGGGTAATTACGATAAAGCCTTCGAGTATTTTATAAAAGCAAGAGAGATATATAATCAGCTAAATGATAAAAGAAATCTGGCTTTTACAATAAATAATCTTGGAATTGTATATAAACGCATTAAAAGCTATGATAAAGCATTATCATATTTCAGCGAATCAGCTGAAATAAAAAAAGAGCTGGGCGATAACAGGACTCTGGCTAATTCTTATGGTAATATGGCCGAAGTATATCTGGAACAGAATGACTTTACGAATGCTGAACGTTTATATAATAATTCAATTATATTAAGAATTCAGTTAAATGATAGGGAAAATCTTGTAAGAGATCTGTTAGCTCTTTCTAAGCTTTATTCTTTAAAGGGGAATTTCAATAAATCAAAAGAATATTTAACTGAAGCTGAACTGAAAATAGCAAGTATTGCCATACCGGATCTTCGACGTTACCTTTATGAGGTAAAAGCAATATTTTTTGAAAAAACGAATAATTTTAAAGAAGCTTTTCAATATTATAAATTAAGTAAAGAACTTGAAGATTCAATAAATAACGAGCAAACAAAGCAAAGAGCTCTGGAGTTGGAGTATATTATAAATTCTGAGCAAAAGGAAAAAGAAATTTCTAATCTAAGATTAGAAAATCAGATTAACCTCGAACAATTAAGAAAAGAACTGACTTTTAAGTATGTTTTGCTTTTATCGCTGGTTTTGATTTTTTCTGTTTTATTGGTTCTTTTTATTCGTTTACGTTTTGGACAAAAAGCCCGGTTAGCAATTCAGGAAAAAAATATCCACATAGAAAAAATAAACGAAGAATTAGTTAGTGTAAATGATGAATTAGAGCATAGGGTAAAGGAAAGAACAGACCAGTTAGAAAAAGAAATGAAAGCCAAAGAAGAAGCTTTGGTCAAATTAGAATCTGCTTTAAAAAAAGCAGAAGAATCAAATTTTCTTAAAGATGCTTTTTTGTCCAATATTAATCATGAGATAAGAACTCCCTTAAGCGCGATTGTCGGGTTATCTGAAGTATTAAGAAGCCGGTTGTCCGGTGAAAACTCTAAAGAGATTGAAAAATATATTGATGGAATAAGTCAAAGTAGTAACAGGTTATTAAATTTACTTAACAACATTATTGATTTGAGCAGGGTTGAAGCAAATGACATTAAGCCACATATCGGATCATGTGAAATAAATAATTTAGTTCGTAAGGTTGGTGACTTATTTGTTTTCAGAATTAATGAAAAGAAATTAGAATTGTGTTACAATATTGGTGAGATTAAACCTGCTTTATGTGATAATGATCTTATATTTAAAGTATTAGCAGATGTTTTGGATAATGCTGTAAAATACACGGATAAGGGTAGAATTGAAATTTCTACATCCATGATTTCAAACGGAAAAGAAGTCATGATAACAATTACAGATACAGGTATCGGAATAGAAGACAGTTATTTACCGCATGTGTTTGAAACATTCCGCCAGGAAAGTATGGGTTACGATAGATTATATCAGGGAGCAGGACTTGGTTTGCCGTTATCTCAAAGGATGGTAAAACTGATGGGAGGGAGAATTGAGATATCGAGCAAGAAAAATTTTGGGACCAATGTAAGCATTATTTTGCCTGCTTCAGAAGTTGTAGAACATAAGCAGGAATTGAGAAAGGAAACTACGGAAATTTCTGTTCCCGAAATGTCGAAAGTTCTATTAGTAGAGGACGATGATTTCAATGCTCTGTTCATTAAAACAATCGTTGAACAGGTTGCTAAGGTTGAATGGGTTAAGGATGGTAATGATGCATTGAATATCATCAGTGAAAATATTAAACCGTTTGACCTGGTTATTCTGGATATTAATCTTCCAAATGAATGGGAAGGTGTCTCACTTCAGAAAGCAATAAGAGAAAAGCATTCAGAGTACAATCATATTCCTTTTATTGCTCAAACCGCTTACTCTTTTTCGAATGATAAAGAAAGAATTTTAAGTAATGGATTTGTAGAATATTTTTCTAAACCGATTAATTCCGAACACTTCTTAAATACCGTGAAGATTTTATTGATTAATAAGCTTAGACCTCATTAAAGGCTTAATTGAACCATTCCTTTTTGCACGACATTCTTGCCGCTTTTAGTGATTCCTCGTAGTACGTAGTAATAAGTTCCTGGTGCTGCAAGTTGGTCTGTATTTCTTATTTTTCCATTCCAACTTCCATTAATATCTTTCCACTCGTAAACCAGTTCACCATTTCTGTTAAAAATAGAACATTCCAGTGATTGCATATCGTACACGGTAGGTTGGAATGTCTCGTTTATTCCGTCATTATTTGGAGTAAATACATTTGGAACTTCAGCAAAGTTCTGCGGAATAGTTATTACATATGATTTGGTTAAACTGTCTTTACATCCATATTTGCTAGCAGTGACAAGAGTTACAAAATAAGTGTTTGAATTTGAATAACTATGTTGTGGTTCTGCAAGGTTCGAATAGCTTCCGTCTCCAAAATTCCAATGGAATGAACAGTCTTTACATTGTTTCCAGTTCTCTTTCTCAAAACGACTGTTATTTTCAAAAATGGTAATCATCTCATTTCCTAAAGCAATATCATAAATTTTAAAATCAGCTAAAGTACTTCCGCTATCGGGAACAGATATTAATAAAGTATCAATAATCAGGTCTTTGTTCTTTGAATATACAGTGTATTTGCCTCCTTTAATGTTATTTGCTGATTCCTGATAAAGAGCCAGATCAACCCAATAATAGCGCATACCTTCAATATTTGATTTAATGTGCACTTTACCATTTGATTTTCTGCACGAGGCAGCTTTTACCAGTATCTGGTAATTTGTTTTTATCTGATTATTTGTGTTTTGTAAAGAGTTCGTTTTATTTTCAGTTTGACTTTTTACCGTAGTTGTTTCTAAATTTTGATGTTCTGGTTCCGAAGCAACCAATTGTTTATTCGTTGAAATATCCGAAGTTATTTTGTCAGATTTTTTGTTTATGGCATGATGAACTTCGTTCACCTGTTTTACGGGAGCAACATCGTTATTACTAATAACAGGTTGATATGCTAAAACATTTTTAGCAACCGCAGGGATATCATTGGTTGATTTAAAAGGGTTGATAATAAAGACTAAAGCAACAATAGCTAAACTTATACCTCCCAGCCAGTACCAGTTTTTATTAATTCCTTTATGGGAATAGGATTGAATAGAGTGATCAAGTTTTTTAAAAACTGACATAGGTGGTTCTTTTTCGAGATTGTATAACTCAACCCGAATGAACTTGTCAAATTCGTCGTTGTTGTTAAACTTTTTCATAGGTCTTAACTCCTATTTTACTTTTTAAATAATTTCTTGCTTTCATGAGTTGAGTCTTTGAAGTAGATTCAGTTATGCCAAGAATTTCGGCTATTTCATTATGTCTGTAGCCTTCGATGACATACATGTTGAATATGATTCTGTAACCGTCGGGTAAACTGTTTATGTGCTTCATAAGTTCTTCGTGTGCCATGTGGTCCTCAATTCCGACTTCTTCAGACTCTGAGCTTAATCCTGCTTCGTCAATCGAGAACCAGCGGCTGCTATACTTACGATAAGCATTTATCGCGGTATGAACCATAATTCGTCTTATCCAACCTTCAAAAGAACCTGTTCCCTTATACTCTTCCAAGCAAGAAAAAACTTTTATAAAGCCATCATGCAAAATATCTTCGGCTTCCTCTGGTTTCTTTGCATATCGTAGGCAAACAGCATACATTTTCCGTGCATATGTTTTGTAAATTTCTTCCCATTTACTGTTTGCAGGCGATATTTTTTCTTTGTTTCTATTACCTTGCATTTTTGCTTTATTCAATGATAAGACAATTTGACTTTCGCTTTCGTTG
>CAZDUU010000170.1:0-5453 GCA_964508675.1 uncultured Bacteroidales bacterium
TTCTTTTTTATCTCGTTCCTTTTCATCCCTAAAATAGCCCCGTTGAGAAAAATATTTTCTCTTCCTGTTAATTCTCCGTGAAACCCGGTTCCGACCTCCAATAAACTCGCTACTCTACCCCTAAGCACTGCTCTTCCCTGACTGGGAGGGGTAATTTTGGATAAAATTTTTAACAAAGTACTTTTCCCTGCTCCATTCTTACCAATCACACCTATTTTTTCACCTTGTTCTATTTTAAAACTAACATCATCTAATGCTTTAAAAAAATGTTTTTCATCATTATGGTTTACTGCTTTAAACCATTGCTTTATAGAATCACGCAACGTCAGATATGAGCCATGTGAACTTCCTAACTTAAAAATCTTTGTAAGCCCTTCTACTTCGATAATCGGTTTCATATTTCTACAATTTAAGCGATATCTGCAAATGTGGTTTCAAAACGACGAAAGTAAAGCATTCCAATAATAAATGACAGTATGGTACTTGTACAACTGACCATTAATCCTGCCACATTAACAGGCATTCCAAACAATCCAAACCGAATTAATTCCAAAATACCGGTAATTGGATTTACATAATAGAACAACAATAAAAATTTATTAGTAATAAAGGAATGTGAATAAAAAACTGGAGAAATAAAGAAAAGCAGCTGAATGGCAAATGGAATAATGTATTTTACATCACGATACTTTACATTCAACGCTGAAAAAAAGGAGCCAACTCCCATTGCAACTAAAATAGTAAGAATAATACATGCCGGTAAAATTGCAATAAGCCAGAAAGATGGATATTCTTTATAGTAAATCATTACAGGGATATAGACAATTAGCCCCATAAAAAAGTCAAAAAGGCTTACCAAGACTGCACTTACAGGAAAAAAAACACGCGGAAAATAAATTTTTTTAATGATATGTGCATGATTAACAATACTATTTGAAGATTGGGTAATAGCCACTGAAAACAGATTCCAGAATAAAATTCCGGAAAGCACAAAAAGCGGATAAGGGATGTCCGTTTCTCCTGTCCATATAAAAATCACTTTCCTAAAAACAATAAAAACAGACATCATTAATGCCGGTTGTAATATTGCCCATAGAAAGCCAAGAGCAGCCTGTTTATATTTTATCTTGATATCTTTCCATGTCAAAAAAAACAATGTATCACGAAATTCGTATAACTCTTTAAAATCGTAATACAGTAATTTTGCCGGTTTAATTTCTATTTCCATGTCAAGAATATATATTTATTTAGTAATTTTGACAAAAATACACATTTTTAGAAAATACCATGTTTCATAAAAGACATATCCTACAAATAATTTTTATATGTGTTGCAAATGCTTGGTATTTTTCGGCAAAAGGACAACCAGACACAATAAACGGGTTAACTTTTTGGCTAAAAGCTGATTTGGGAGTTACATATGATGGCAGCAATAAAGTAAGTGCATGGAATGATGCCTCTGGTAACGGAATAAACTTTACTCAAAACAATAATGCCTTACAACCATTATTTATCCAATCGATTGATAGTTTAAATAATAAACCAGCAATAAGATTCAACAATAGTGCATTGACAACGACCCAGCATTTAGAGATTGCAACCATCTTTATTTTAGCCAATTACGATTCAGATAATTTTCTTGATTATGCTGGTTTGCTAACAAGAATTGCAGTCGGGGATGGAATTACTGACTATTTTTTAGTATCTGCTTCAGGTGGAACCTCGTTTTACGGATCGATGTTAAGTACAAATTTGTTTATAAATGACATACAAACATACAATTTTGCTCCATTAAAACGACCTAAAATAATCTATGGTTTTTTAAACACACCTGTTTCATGGGATGATATTTCGATTGGGTGGGACAGATCTTTGAGTGGAAGATTCTGGAAAGGGGATATTTATGAAGTCATTGCTTTTAATAGAAACTTACAAGCAAATGAAGTTTCACAGGTAAAAGCATATTTAATGAATAAATATGCTCTTCCTATTAGCTTGCCCAATGACACTATTTTAACTTCTTTTTGTCCTTTTACTATAAAAACCCGGGGTTATTTCACCTCATACCAATGGGACGATGGAAGCACAAAAGACTCATTAGTTATAAATCAAAGTGGAAACTATAAGATTACGGCAACCGATATTTTCGGAAGACAAAGTATGGACAGTATTTCTGTTCAGTTCCCTATGCAGACATTTCAAAGCACTTACCTTTTGTGCTCCCAGGACAGTATCGTTTTAGAGACCGGTCTTTCTTACCCTGACTTTAATTTTCTATGGCAAAATGGCGATACAAATTCTTCTTTTGTGATATACAATCCGGGTCAGGTTTATGTTCATATCACAGATTCTCTAGGATGCACTTATTTTTCAGATACCATAAATGTCCAAAATGACACTTTTTCTGTTGAAAATGCGTTGAATGACAGCTTATCTATTTGTCTTGGAGATACTCTAAAAACAAATAATGTTGCTGCTATCAATTATTTATGGTCAACAAATGAAATAACCTCATCTATTTTACCACAAACTACACAATGGTACTCTGTAACACTAACAAATTTTAATAATTGTAAATTAATCGATAGTTGCTATGTAACTGTAAAAGGAGCAAGGCCCCAACCATCTATTCAAAAGAACAACTTATGTACAAATTCGCCCACAATGTATACCGGAAATTCTTCGGGAAATATTCAACAATGGAAATGGATACTTCAAGATACTATTATACAATTTGGGCAACAAACAGACTATTTATATCAACAAGCCGGTATACACCAGACCATTTTACATGTAATTGACTCAAACACCTGTGAAGGGACTGTTACATCAATCGATACTGTTTATTTACCACCACGTGCAGCATTTAATTATCTTGGAAGTTGCTCTGGGCAAAATTCAACATTTGAGAGCATTAGTCTGAGTCAGGATTCAATTATTGAATACAACTGGAATATCAATAATCTGGCATACCAAAGTTCATCATTAACCATTAACCTAAATCCTTCAAATTATATTATTAAACATTCTATTACGACAAAGCATGGTTGCAGCGACTCACTTTTTCAAGCAATTACAGTAAATAATACAACTCTCACTATACCGGCAGAAGCAAATTACCCAAATAATGGAATTAACATAACCGAAAACAATATTAATTTCGCTTGGAATAGTTACCAACAAAAATCATTAATTGAAATAAGTTATCTGAACGACTTTTATAATGTAGCTTTTAGAAGTCCAATAGCTTTTAATAATAGTTATTCTCTTTCTTCTTTTTTATCTGATACGACTATATACTGGAGAGTCTGGACTTACAATGCTTGCAATGATTCTGTTTCATCGCCATACTATTACTTTAAAAATTATAACTGCAGTTCTGTTGACAGTTTATCTTTATGGCTGGAAAGTGACAGTGGAATTGTAAAAGACATTAGTAATAATGTTTCTGAATGGCATGATATTTCAGGGAATAATTTAGTATTCAGCCAATCTGATAATAATTTAAAACCAATTTTTATTTCATCGGTGGATAGTTTTAATTACAAACCTTCAGTTTATTTTAACCACAGTCAATTAATATTAAATCAAAATATCAAGATTGGAGCTTTTTTTATTATAGCGAATTATCATAACGATGTTTTTAATGATAATGCCGGCTTACTCACAAGAAAAAATGTGGTTGACGGGAACACTGACTTTTTGATAATTAGTAATAACTCGGGCACTTCTTTCTATAGCTCCATTGTTGGTCAGAATCTTTTTATAAACAATATTCAAAGTTTAGATTTTGCACCTCTCAAAAGACTCAAAATTATCAAAGGAATTGCGACGCCATCACTGAGTTGGGACGATCTAGCCATAGGTTTTGATCGCTCGTTCGGGAGCAGATTCTGGAATGGAGACGTAACTGAAGCAATCATCTATAAACGAAATTTAACTCAAGAAGAATCCGACATCGTCGAAAACTACCTTATGGACAAATACGCTCCCCCTGTTCTTTTGCCTGCAGATACCATTCTTGCATCATTTTGTCCGTTCGCCATCATACCTCATGGTTATTTTACTTCTTATCAATGGAATACGGGAGAGATAAATGACACTTTAATTGTCAGTCAAAGCGGAAAATATATCGTCACTGCTACGGATATTTTTGGAAGAACAAGTAAAGATTCCATTTTGATAACATTTCCATTGACTCTGATTCCCGATACTGTGTTTGTATGCAATGGAGATTCAGCACTTTTAACCTCATCACTTGGAAATCTGTTTGATTACCAGTGGAGTAACGGAAATAATAAAAATTATGCTTATGTAAAAAATGAGGGCTGGTACTATTTAACTATTACAGATTTACAGTCATGCTTGACAATTGACTCATTCTTTGTTAAAGTGGATAGTATTTCTACATGGTCATTGTTTAATCAGGACAGTATTACTTTATGCAAAGGGAATGTTATCGAAGTAGAATCAACACCCTTTAATTTAACTTCTTATTTCTGGTTCCCGACAAATGATCAGACAAGCACAACTATCGCAAATCAATCTGACTGGTACTCTGTTCAAGTTCAGGATATAAACCAATGTAGCCGCAAAGATTCTATTTATGTTACAGTATCTGGAATGGCTCCTATAGCAAACTTTATTTTTTCTCACACCTGCCTAGGTCAAAGCACTGACTTTACAGACAAATCCATATCTTTAGATACTTCCGTGTTAAATGTATGGAAATGGATAATAAACGGAGATACTTTAAATAATCAAAATCCCACATATTTATTCCCTTATTATGGAAACTTCCCTATTAAACTCATTGTCAGCACACAATCTGGTTGTGAGCAATTTTCAGAACAAATCATACATGTTTATCCATTACCTATTCCAAACTTCAACGTTTACAATCAATGCAATAACCATAAAAGCTTTTTTAGTTCTCAAAGCACAATACAAGAAGGACAAATTAACGGATTAACATGGTTGTGGGGAGACAGCAGTTTTAGCTTCGACACAGATACTATACATATATACAGTAATCCCGGAATATACGGAGTTAAATTAATTGCCGAAAGCAACGAAGGATGTATTGACAGTATAAGCAAAAACATTGAAATTAAGCCCAGCCCTGTTGCGGGTTTTGACGTTTCACCATCGTGTAATAATAACCCTACTTTTTTTGCCGATACCAGTAAAACATTAAACGTTAATCCTATTCTGCAATGGAAATGGTCTTTTGGCGACGGAGGTACTTCGACAAATCAGCATCCAAACCATATTTATTCTGACGAAGGAACATATACTGTAAGAATTTTGATTAAAACACTAAATGGTTGCTTTGACAGTACTATCCAGACCATTGTTGTTTCGAGCAAACCTAATGCTGACTTCAGCACTGACAGTGCCTGCATAGGGCAACCATTACATATGACAAATCTATCAACAATATCAAACGGACA
>CAZDUU010000171.1:0-5451 GCA_964508675.1 uncultured Bacteroidales bacterium
TGCATTTTTAAGTCAGAGGGCGTTGGACAGAAGTACACATCAGCAAATTGTTTTAGATAGTCTGGATTTGCCTGTTACACAGACCTACCTTAACCAATTGGCTCTGACCGGTGTAAGCGTTCATAGCGTTTCCAAATGGCTGAACGGAGCGATAATAATTGTAAATGATTCGGCTCATTACGTAAATGTAAGTGCTTTACCTTTTGTAAAATCCATGAAATATTTACGTCCCTTAGTTGCTACCAAGACAAAAATCGACAAGTTTGAAAAGAACTTAAAACAATATAATTACGGAACTGCAGCAAATCAGATCGAAATGATGAACGGACAATATTTACACAATTTGGGAAAAAGAGGTGAGGGAATGTTGATAGCTGTTTTAGATGCGGGTTTTATGGGTGCCGATACAATCAGCTACTTCGATTCATTATTTGTGCAAAACCGTGTATATATGACTAGAGATATTGTTGACGGTTTTAATGATACCTATGTTTATGAAAGCCATCCTCATGGAACGAATGTTTTGTCCACCATGGCTGTTTTGAAAAATAACGATTTTGTAGGTACTGCCCCAAAAGCTACCTATGCATTAATCAGAACCGAAGAAGGTGCACACGAATATCTTTTAGAGGAATATACCTGGGTCATTGGAGCAGAACTGGCTGATAGCATGGGTGCTGATGTAATTAATTCCAGTTTGGGCTATTCTACTTTTGATGATAGCACCATGAACCATATTTGGGCAGATTTGACCGGCAGAGTTGCTGTTTCGAGCATCGGAGCCACCATCTGTGTACGTAAAGGAATGATTCCATGCATAAGTGCGGGAAACTCCGGCGATGATCCTTGGCGTAAAATAGGTTCACCGGCTGATGCAGACAGTATTTTAACCGTTGGAGCTGTGGATGCAAGCAGAAATTATGCTTTTTTTAGCTCTCAGGGTTATTCTGCCGACGGACGCGTAAAACCTGATGTTAGCGCACAAGGCTTAGCTTCAGCAATTATCCGTGAAGACGGAACTTCTACTTATGGTAGCGGCACGTCTTTTTCTTCACCTATTTTATGCGGTCTGGTAACTTGTTTGTGGCAATCGAATCCACTAAAAAGTAATATGGAAATAATGGATGCAGTAAGGAAATCGGCAAGTCAATATACTTCACCAGATAGCTTATTAGGATATGGAATTCCAGATTTTGAACAGGCCTACAATATTTTAGCCGGAATAAATCCCAATTCGGTTCAGCATTTCCAAATAAAAGACTTATATCCAAACCCTTGCAATGAAGGCACTCAATTGACTTATGTGTCGGAAAAAGTACGTGAGTTAACGGTTTCACTGCTCAGCGTTGATGGAAAAGTAATTTCTGAAAAGAAAACAGAAGTTCAGCCATATGTTTTTGGAAGTATGACTATTTCAACTTCAGGCCTTGAAAATGGTTATTATCTCGTTCGCGTTAAATCTGATGGTATAAACAAAACATTCTCTCTTCTGAAAAATTAATCTATGCCCGATAAGCAATTATCACTCAGCCAGCTTTCCTCAATAATTAAGGATATTGTGAATATTTCTTTTTCTCAGCCCATTTGGGTCAGGGGAGAAATAAGCGAACTGCGCGAAAACCGTAACGGTAATTGCTATTTAGAGCTGATAGAAAAAGATTCACTCAGCGATAAAATCCTTGCAAAGTTCAGGGCCATTATATGGGACAGGACTTTTAGAATGCTGAAACCTTATTTTGAGCAGTCAACCCAATCGGAGCTCAAAGCTGGTATCAATGTTCTGGTAATGGTAAAGGTCGAGTACAGCGATGTTTATGGTATTTCGCTCAATATTACCGATATTGACCCGACTTATACCGTGGGTGATATGGAAATGCGCCGTGCGATGGTGATTCAGCAGTTGACAGCAGATGGCGTTTTTGAAATGAATAAGGAATTAGATTTTCCGCTGGTTCCACAACGAATAGCTATAATTTCATCTGAAACAGCTGCAGGATACGAAGATTTTTGCAATCAGCTGAATCAAAACGAATGGGGATTTAAGTTTTCGGTTAAGCTTTTCAAAGCTTACATGCAGGGCGATATGGCTGAGTCAAGTATTATTGCGGCAATGGAAAAAATACCGTTGAATAAGTTCGATGTTTTAATTATTACACGTGGCGGGGGAAGCCGGAGTGAGTTATCTTGTTTTGATTCTTACGATCTGGCCAATAATGTTTGCCAGTTTCCTCTACCAGTAATTGCTGCCATTGGCCACGAACGAGATACTTCGGTTGTCGATTTGACAGCACATACAAGAGTAAAAACTCCAACGGCTGCCGCCGCATTTATTATTGAACGTGTTGCTCAGTACTGGGAAAGTATGCAAAACATGTATGAACAGGTAATTGAAAATGCGCAATATAAATTAGAGCAGGAATTACAGTTTTTAGAACAGTCTACAAAAATTGTCTTAGGTGTAGGATCTGTTTTGAACCTGAAAAAGCAACAATTAATGCATCTGACTGAAAAAGTGCAATGGTCGGCTAAAAATAACGTGAAGGAACAAAATCAGCAACTGACAACCCTTAATCTGCATTTTAAAACACTTTCCCGAAATGCTTTGCAAAGGCAGCAAAAAAGATTAGATAATACTGTAAAAGATTTGTTCTACCACTCCAAATCGGTTTTAAAACAAAATAATCAAAGTATTTTTCATTTGGAAAAAGTTGTAGATGCATATAATCCAAAGCACCTATTGAAAAAAGGCTATTCCATCACACTTAAAAATGGTAAAATTTTAAAAAGCATTCATAATATAAAATCAGGAGAAGAAATTACGACTATACTTAAGGATGGTAAATTATCCAGTATAGTTAAAAATTAAAATTTTAAAATTAAAAGTTCAAATTTATATGACAACCGAAAAAGATAATCATAAAGGAATATTTATTTTAAATTATAAATTTGACTTTTTAACTATTAATTTTGAACTTATAATTAAATAGGATTATGGCAAAGAAGGAACTTACTTATAAATCAGCAATGGAAGAACTCGAAACCATTGTTTCCCAGCTCGAAGAAGACGAAGTGGATGTTGATAAACTGGCTGGTATGATAAACAGAGCTTCTGAACTAATTCAGTTTTGCAAGGGAAGACTGATGAAAAGTCAGGAAGAAGTTGATAAAGCATTAAAATTGTTTGAAAAGGATAATGAAAATTAAGCTTTTTGATAAAATATTTTCTGAAAAAGTAAGAAACTCAAACCTTTTCCGGATTTTGTGGTTCACAGTAAAGCAATATCTTTTTTGGATGTTGTTCTTTCAGGTCTTGAGGCTTATATTTCTGGTTTATAATTGGGAAGAAACTGGCAATAGTAGCATTGGTGAAATATTAAAATCATTTTGGTATGCAATTTATTTGGACAATTCTGCTGCGGGTTATGCCATGATGCTTCCAATTGCTTTGTCTGTGATTAAAACATGGTTCAAATTCGGATTTTTCAATCAGGTTATCAGGGTTTATCATGGGATTGTTATTTTTGCTTCAACTACCATTAGTATCGCCGAACTTACACTTTACGATGAATGGAAAGTAAAAATCAATTACAAAGCAATATCATACCTCAGTCGTCCAAAAGAAGTGTTCCAAACTGCCTCAGTAGGTGAGTTAATTGTTGGCTTTTTGGCTATAGCACTAATTACTTTTCTTGCTTTATGGGCTTTTAATAAATGGGTTTATCCGAAAGTAAAGCAGGGCAGGAGTTTTATTGCTTCATTTATACATCTGGCTTTGTTGCCCATATGTTTTATATGGGGAATTCGTGGCGGGTTGCAGGAAATTCCTATTCATCAGGCCGATGTTTATTACTCGAAAAATAATTTTCTGAATCTTGTAGCAGTGAATTCTGCATGGAATCTGGGTTCCAGCATAGATAAAAATCATTACTTCACCAATCACAACCCGTTTATATACATGCCATTTCCTGAGGCAAAATCATGGGTTGACACGCTTTATCAGGTTCCGAAAGATACCACTGTTCAAATACTAAATACGGTTGAAAAGCCTAATATTGTCATTCTGCTTCTCGAGAGCTGGTCGGCCGATTGTATTCACAGTCTGGGCGGATATGACAGCATTACACCCAATTTTGACGCATTGGCTAAAGATGGTGTTCTATTTACCAACGCTTTTGGAAGCGGGAGCTTAAGTGATCAGGGTATTTCTGCTGTTTTAAGTGGTCAGCCGGCTTTGCCCGAAGTGATTGTTGTAAATCAGCCCGATAAATTCGTTAAGTTGCCCAGTATTTCTTCCGATCTGAAAAAAGAAGGTTACCTGACATCATTTATGTTTGGCGGACAACTGAGTTACGGAAATATCAAGGCTTATATCATGACCAAAGATTTTGACGAAGTGGTTGAGGGCGTTAATCTTCCCAAAAAACTTCCCAGGGGTAGGCTTGGAATTCACGATGAATATATGCTCAATGCTTTTGCCGATAAGCTGAACAGTCAGAAACAACCGTTTTTCTCCATGGCATTTACGCTCTCGAGCCATTCGCCTTTTGATATGCCCTTTAAGCAAAAGTTTAACTGGGGTGGTGACGCTCAAAAGTATATCAATTCCGTTGCTTATACAGACAGCTGTATAGGACTGTTTTTCAAAAAAGTACGAACCATGCCGTTTTATAAAAACACGCTATTCATTCTTGTTTCTGACCATAGCCACAATTCTCCAAGGGCTTGGCATCCGCTTTCGCAGGAGTACAGACGGATTGCAATGCTCATGTATGGCGAACCGATCAAAAAAGAATTCAGGGGCTACCGTGCTACCTCTTATTGCTCACAGACCGATCTGGTACTGACACTGTTAAAACAGCTGAAATTCAAGCACAGCCAATACAAATGGAGCAAAGATCTGTTCAATCCTTATTCAAAATCATTTGCTTATTATGCTTTTGATACCGGTTTGGGATGGGTAGCGGACAGCAACTATTTTTCCTTTTATCACACCGACAAACACTATCTCTTTTACAATTTTTTAAGTAAAAGCGACAGCATAAAAAATATAAAACTGGGCGATGCATATTTGCAGATGCTGTTTCAGGAATATCTTGATTTTTAAAGAAAAATATAAAGAATGAAGTTCAACTTAATAACTAAAGACGAAAAAAGCAGCGCAAGAGCTGGGATTTTGGAAACTTCGCACGGCATTATCGAGACACCTATTTTTATGCCGGTCGGTACAGTCGGAAGCGTTAAAGGAGTTCTGCACCAGGCATTGGAGCAGGACATTAAAGCACAGATTATTCTCGCCAATACATATCATGTTTTTTTGCGTCCGGGAACAGAAATTTTGAAGCAGGCCGGGGGAATACATAAATTTATGTCGTGGGATAAACCGGTATTGACCGATAGCGGCGGATACCAGGTTTTTTCATTGGCCGAACGACGTAAAATAAAACCAGAAGG
>CAZDUU010000172.1:0-5450 GCA_964508675.1 uncultured Bacteroidales bacterium
GTCGGGTAAAGCGTTGTGGCTAATGTGGGGTTGGTATTTCTTGATTTGGCCTTTAATAATCGGCTTTTTGATTTACCTGTTCAAAAAAAGAGATTCTTTGCAGACAGAATTGTTTGGAATAGTATTTTTTTTGCTGAACATTTTTATGGTTTTGCATTTTATACCGATTGAAGGAAGATTGGTTGTTGCTGAACGATATAGCTATTTAGCCTATTTAGGATTAATACTTTGTTCTGGAGCTTTGTTTGAAAAAGTATTTACTAAGCAAGTTTTAAAATATTCGACTGTTTTTGTGCTGCTTGTAACATTTTCGTTACTTTCTTTTAGCCGTAGTGTTGTATGGAGTGATACAGAAACGTTATTTAAAAGTGTCGTAGTAAAAAAGCCGGAGACATCTTTTGCCTGGGTCAATCTGGGTAGTTATTATCTCGAAAAGAAAAAATACCAGCAGGCAGGCTATTGCTATGACAATGCAGAGAAATATAACCCCAAAGATGTTCAAATATACTTAAATAAAGCACTGGCGCTTTTAGCTCAAAATAATACTTCTAAGGCTTTACAGAGTATTGATCATGGTATTTCAATTTCAAAGACAGCTGAAGACAGCTCCTTCTTCTTCGTCACAAAAGGGCAAATTATGCAGCAACTAGGTAAGTCGGACGAAGCCAATACATGGTATAACCTTGCGTTAAAGGTTTATCCTAAAAACTTCAAAGCTCTTTTACAAAAAACGATGCTTTATGCAAATGATTTGAAATACAGTAGTATAGACAGTGCATTTTTTTATGTTCAAAAAGCTATAGAGGTTAATCCGTATTATGCAGATGCTTATCACACTTTGGGATGGTTGTATTTATCAAAAGGAGATTTTAATACTGCAATTAAAAATATTAAAAAATCCATAGAGCTAAATCCCAATAGTGCATTACCATACAATAGTCTGGGTTATATTGCTTTTCTTCAAAATGATTTTACAAAGGCTGAAGAAAATTATTCAAAATCATTAAGCCTTGACTCTGGTTTAGCAGAAGTGCGGAAAAACCGCGCATGGATTTATTATCAGAATCGTGCATACCAAAAAGCACTGGAAGATTATTCAAAAGTATTAGCAGCAAATCCGTATGATTACATTTCTTTAGTCAATTCAAGTTTTTGCAGTGCTTACCTGGTAAATTACAATAATGCAATTCTGGGTTTTAGGAATGTTTTAAAATCATATCCCGATTCGGCTATGCATGTTCATAACCTGGCATGGGTATTTCTTCAGGCAAA
Organism: uncultured Bacteroidales bacterium; assembly: GCA_964508675.1. Lineage (GTDB taxonomy): Bacteria > Bacteroidota > Bacteroidia > Bacteroidales > GWA2-32-17 > Ch61. Next base: position 1,273 of record CAZDUU010000172.1, read on the forward strand.
GCAAATGGACTCGGCAATTTTTTATTATAATTTATCACTGGCAAAATATGAAAGCACACAATCTTATTTCGAAAGAGGATATGCCTATTTACAAAAGAAAGATTGGGAATTGGCATTGAAAGACTTTATTAAAGTGAAGGAACAAAATAATCAAAATGCTGAAGTTTATTTCTGGATAGGAGAGACATATCAGGGAATGGGAAAGAATGATTTAGCATGTGATAATTTTCGGATTTCTTTATCTAAAGGTTTTAAGCAGGCACAAAACCGGATAAATCAGCTATGCGGAAAATAGAAAAGATTGATAAATATTAATTTGGAAATGTAAATAATAAAAAAAGGCTGTCCTTTCGAGACAGCCTTTTCAAATATTGGAATCAAAATTATCTTACGATATTGATTTTTTGTGTAATAACATTATTGTTGGTTACAACTTTTACCATATAAGTGCCTTGTGCCAAATCAGCTACATTAGCAGTATTGGTGTTGTTGTATTCGGCAACTTTTTGTCCATTAAGGTTGAAAATTTCAATGCTCAAAGCATTTTCATTAGCAACGGTTAAAGTTGTAGTTGCAGGGTTGGGGTAAACAAAAATGTTTGATTTAATGTCATTAACATTAATATTGTTGCTTTCATAAATTTCAACCTTGTCTAATAACATATAATACATATCAGTAACGTTGTAGTGACGGAAAGCAATATAAATGTTCTGACCACTATAAGCTGCCAAAGGTAAAATAACTTCTTTGTAAACAGAATCAGCTTCTAATAAAGTATATGTATATATGCTTGTGAAGTCAGCAGGAGCATTTCCAGTTGTAGATACTTCCAAACCAAAATATTCACCAGGATATAAAGGATCTTGAGGAGCAATGTGAAATTTTAATACCATATTGGCATTAGGAATAGTGAAATTAGGAGTGATTAAATAGTTATTAGGAGTTACTGCTCCAACTGTAGCATCTACCCAAGAAGCTGAAACAGCAGCAACGTCACCGTCATAAATTCTCCATCCATCACCTGAAGCAGTTTTGGTTATCCATTTATAACCGTCACCGTCAGCATCTACATTTGACCAGCATTGTGGTTGGAAAGTAGCACCTTCGAAACTTTCAGAGAATGGGAAAGTTGTATAAGGATTACATGTTGTAGTGAAAGAAACAGCCTGACTTGTCCAGTAACTTACATCACCGCTACCGCAATCAGCCTGAACATATACATCATAAGTGGTTCCTTCGGTTAATCCGGTTAAAGTATAAGGATTTGTTGTTGCAGCAACAGTAGTTCCCGAACCTTGTGTAAATCCGGCAGGACCGTATTCAATATTCCATGCTGTTTCGCTTCCGCCATTTGTCCATGCAATTTGAGCAGTAGTTGTATTAGCACTTACAACATGAACGTTAGTTGGAGTGATACAGGTTGGAGGAGTACAATTTGATGTAAATGTATAAAATGTAGAACCACCGCTTGGAGCTGATCCAATTGCAAAAGTTGTCAAAGTTGCTCCGAAAGGATCAACAAGTGTGAAACCACACTCACTATCATAACTACCACTATTAAAAACTAAAGTAATATTTGCATTTGAACACAACATGATAGTGTCAGCACCATCTGTTCCGTTAGCAAGTGTAAAATCACCAACTGAGATTCCATCCTGGTTAACTGTAATAGATGCACCATTCCATCCGTCACCATAATCGTCAACATATTGTAAAACGTATCCACACTGATTTGCAGTAGGACAATGTTCTGTTGTGAACGTAAACGGACCTACCCAAACTGAATTTCCACCGGTATAATCTGCTCTCATGTAAACATCATAAGCGGTCGAAGCAGTTAAACCTGTAAAGCCATAAGGATTCGTTGTTGTATTGTAGGTAGGAGTTCCTGTAGGTGTACCGCCGCTTGTTAATATTTCGATATCCCAGCTGTTGGGGCTACCTGCTTGTGTCCATGCAACATTTGCAGATACATCTTCAATATTGCTGAAAGTTATATTGGCAGGAGGAATATATCCGATCCATTCGGTAACTGATACAGGTAATCCGTCGCCTGCTGTATTTGCACAAACAACTTTAAAAGTGTGATATCCCGGAGTAGCAACTGTTTGAGCTGTAAAAGAATTAGCTCCGCCAACGGTTAAATTATAAGTTAAACCAGTTACTAAAACATTGTCAACATAATATGAAATAGAAGTTATTTCAGTTAAAGCAGAACCATCAACGGCTAAGGTAGGATTAGTCCATGAAATATCATATGTTAGAGCTCCGTTGGCATCAGGAGTTACTGTTAAACTGGCAGCAGCAGGTGCAGCAGCATTTGCAGTAGTAGCCAATTCATAAGCAAAAACCAAATTTGGATCCTGTTGGATGTTGCCAATTAGTACTAAATATCCGTTTGCTTCATAGGTTTCCATACCACCAGCAATACTTCCGGATACAAAATTAGGTATATCAGCAGCATCATGAACTAAACCTGTAAAAGTTTGAGTGTTGATATCAAAAGCATGAATTTCAACTCCTGAACCTCCTTGTTGGAAAAGTAAAAGTCTTGGATTTGCAGGATCGCTCCATTTATCATAGGCAGAACCATAGCAATCAGCGTTCCCTGTAACACTTGCAACAAGCTGAGTTCCGGTCATGGAAATTGCACCTAATTCAGTCCAGTTTCCAACCCAGAATCCACCATTTCCACCATCTAATGTCGGATCGTATGTGCAGTGACGAACACCTGTTACTCCACTGCAACTTACTGTAATAGTAGAAACAAGAGTACCTGCTGTAAAGTCCATTTTGTATAAGCTTAATCCAGCAGCTCCTCCGTAGAAGTATGTCCCATCATAAGCTAAGTCTCTGATAGCGCTAGCACCTGTGATTGTGAAATCTGAAATGTAAGTTCCATCCATTGCATACTTATGGAACACACCTGTACCACCCCAATTGGTGGTGTAAATAAAGTTTCCGTCAGTTGCTACTGCTTGTTCTCCTGAAGCACTTGTATTAAAGGAATATAAAATATCCCATTGTGCTTTTGTAGCGTTAGATGACGAAGTATGTTTATGAGCACTGGGACTCATATCAGACATACTTCTTTCTTTTTTGATTTTTGAGGTAAAATCTTTTTTGGTAAGATTCTTACCTGTTTGAGCAATGACAGCTGAAGAAATCAGAAAAACTCCGGCAGCCAGTACTAGTAAATGTTTTCTCATAGTAAAATGTTTAAAATTAAGTGAGACAAAGTTAAAACAAATTTTTAGTTCCCAAAAAATCATTTATCAACAAAAAAAGCCCATGTGTTAACATGAGCTTTTTTCCTTTATTATTGGAAGATTATTTTATCTTGCTGTTTACCAGTTCGATAATTTTCTTTTCATACTCAAAGGCTTTGCTTTCAATTTCGGCACCTTGTGCTATGATAGATTCTACAAAGTTTTTGTCTTCGTATGAACTGCAGTTGATTTTTACATTTAGATATGCACCCATTACACAACCTCTTGCTGCAATAGCGCCAACTCCTGCATCGGTAACAGAATTAGGGTTTCCTGTTTCAGCCATGGCATGCATTACTTCCATAGATTCATATGCAAGCTTCATAACTTTGAACGGAACTTCGATAGCATACTTTGTTGCATTCTGAATAGCTTGTTTTCTGGCTGCTTTTTCTTCGTCTGTTGCCTTTGGTAATGAGAAGGCATCCATGATTTTATTGAATGCATTAGTGTCTTCATCTACCATGAAAAGCAAATCGTCATGATATTTTTTGCCCTTATCTGCCCAATTGCTGAATTCTTCCCAACGTTCATCCCAACCGGGTTTATGCGAAGATAAATTAGCAACCATTGTTCCTAAAGCAGCACCCATTGCACCCATTGCAGCAGATATAGAACCACCACCGGGAGCCGGAGATTCAGATGCTGTTTCATGAACAAAACCGGTAACTGTCAAGTCAACCAGTTTCTTTTTCTTAGCTTCATTTTCCTGTAAAATGTATTCGATAATTTTCTTTTTCGGTTCAAAGGGGTATAATTCGCTAAGTCCAAGTGATTTAATGGCGATTTTTACAATTTCTTCGTCAGAAATACCAGTAGAACGGTTTTGTTTTTTTAGGAAATATTTCCCGGCATCAAGCATAGCTTTTAAAGGCAAAACGCCTACTACTTCACTTCCTGTTGCGCGAA
>CAZDUU010000173.1:0-5441 GCA_964508675.1 uncultured Bacteroidales bacterium
TACCTGACATTTTGAGCAATTGTGCCATCTGTCTTTAGGACACTCATCGCCACCGATATGAATATATCTCCCGGGAAACAAATTGCAAACTTCGTCCATTACCTCTTCCAGAAACGTAAAAACACTGTCATTTCCGGCACATAAAACATCGTCAAAGACACCCCATGTAGTTGCCGTTTCAAATTTTCCGCCTTTGCACGAAAAATCAGGGTAAGCAGCCAATACAGCCATACTGTGTCCGGGCATTTCTATTTCAGGTACGATGGTAATATGTCTTTCTGTAGCATATTTGATAATATCTGTTATTTGTTCCTGTGTATAAAAGCCTCCATAAGGTTTTCCGTCAAATTGCTCATTGGCCGACGACCTTCCAATCAGTGTTTCTTTTCTGTATGAAGAAATTTTTGTTAGTAAAGGATATTTTTTGATTTCAATTCTCCAGCCCTGATCATCGGTCAAATGCCAGTGAAAGACATTCATTTTGTAGATAGCCAGATAATCCAGATAACGCTTCACTTCATCAACTGTAAAGAAATGCCTGCTGCAATCGAGGTGCATTCCACGCCACGAAAACTGTGGATTATCATCTATTTCGACAGATTGAATTTTGGATATTTTATCAAACGGAATAAGTTGAAGTAATGTTTGAATTCCATAAAAAACGCCGGCAGCATCACTTCCGCAAATGTCGATGTATTGCGTATTAGCCTCCAAATGATATTTTGATTGTATAGAATCTGCTTTAGTATAAAGATGTATGAAATTTGACTTTACTCTGGCATTTTCATCCAAAACTTTAATTTCAATTCCAAAGCGTGATTTTAATTCTTCTTTTAAGTACAAAGCTTCTTTCTCCGTGCCTTTTGAAAATAGAATAACTGTATTTTTATTCAGCTCAAAGTACTTATCGCCAGTTGTAACTTTTCTGGGGTAAGGCACTAATGGCAAGTTCTGTGAAAATAAAGAAAAAGAGCTGATAAGGGATAAAAAAATAACGAAGAAAACAATCCTGCCCATTGGAAAATGGTATTGTTAACTAATATCTATTAATGATTTTATGCTTCTTTTACTGTAAATTGAAAATATTCAACTACAGGATTTGTAAGCATTTTCTGACACATTTCGTCCACCATTTTTTCAGCTTCTGCTTTGTTTTCAGCCTGCAGTTCAATAAAAATGTGTTTGCCAACACGAACATTATTAACGGTTTTAAACGAAAGATTATATAAACCAAGCATTACAGCTTTACCCTGAGGGTCTAATAAAGCCTTGAGAGGCATTACATCAATGTGGGCTTCAAATTTTTTCATTTTATACTATTTTATTCTGTTTCATTTTCTTTTGTAATACTCTGAATATCACGAATTCTGAGCTGAAGGCTTTCCTTATTCATAAATTCGTTTTTATCAACGGAGTAGCATATATTGAATTTCTTGGTGTGAATCAATTCGCCTACTTTATAACCAAGATTAAATCCTATCGCCGGAAAGAAAAAGTTTTTGCTGCTTTCCTGTTTCAGGTCAAGTTTCAAATGCTCTTCGTTTTTGCCTACAGTGCGTCCGGAACCCGTATCATAAACATTATAAGAAGCAAAAATAGGCGTCATATTTCCCGGACCAAATGGTTCGAATTTGTGAAGAATCTTGAAAAAACGTGCATCAATATCTTTAAATTCAAGAACATCGTCAATTTCAATATGCGGAATGAGTAATTCATCGGTTATGGATGAACTGACAATTTTTTCAAAGGTTTCTACAAATGTGTAAAGCTTTTCGGGCTTTAGCGATAAACCGGCAGCAAACATATGTCCGCCATAATTTTCTAAAAGATGTCCGCATCTGTCAATGGCATTATATAGGTCAAAACCATCTACAGTTCGTGCCGATCCGTTTACGATACCATTTGCCTGTGTAAGTATAATGGTAGGACGGTAATAGTATTCTATTAGCCTTGAAGCAACAATTCCGATAACTCCTTTATGCCAGTTCTGATTGAAAAGTACCGTTGTTTTTTTGTTCTTAAATTCAGGGTCATTTTCAATCATTTCGATAGCTTCGTTGAATATCTTTTGATCGAGTGACTTTCGGTCTTCGTTGCATTCGTCAATATCGCGTGCATGGCGGCGAGCTTCTGCATCACTTTCAGAAGTCAGCAATTCTACAGCCTTTGTTCCATGCTCAATTCGTCCGGCGGCATTAATACGAGGTCCTATTTTAAATACAATATCGTTAATATTCAACTTCATCTGCCCCACTCTTGCAATATCTTTCAAAGCTTTTAATCCCATTATAGGATCTTCATTGAGTTTTTTCAGGCCGAAATGAGCAATAATACGATTTTCACCTATAATTGGAACAATATCAGATGCTATGCTTACTGCAACGAGGTCAAGATATTGAAATAACTCAGTAAGAGGGATATTCTCATGCTGGCAGTATGCCTGCAAAAATTTGAACCCAACCCCACATCCGCTTAAATCTTTAAAAGGATAGTTACAATCGGGACGTTTTGGATCAAGAACTGCAATAGCATCAGGAATACTATCACCCGGAAGGTGATGATCGCAAATGATGAAATCAACATTTTTCTGGCTGGCATATTCAATTTTCTCTACAGCCTTTATCCCACAATCCAGAGCAATGACAAGATCAAATTTTTGTTGAGATGCGTAGTCAATACCTTTATACGAAACACCATAACCCTCATTGTAGCGGTCGGGAATATAGAAAGATAAATTATTATATTTTTTCTTAAGAAATGAATAAAGTAAAGAAACAGCAGTAGTACCATCTACATCATAGTCACCATATATCAGAACATTTTCGTTGTTTGAGAATGCTTTAATAAGCCTGTCAACAGCTTTATCCATGTCCTTCATTAAAAACGGATCATGAAGTTCATTTAAATCAGGAATAAAAAAGGATTTGGCTTTTTCGACGGTATCTATTCCTCTCTGAGCGAGCAGATTTGCTAAAACCGGATGAATCTCCAGTTTCTCAGATAGTGTTTTAATAACTTCGTTATTTCCTTTTGGTTTTAGTATCCAATGTTTAAACGGTACGGTCATGATTTGATGTTAAATTGATGAGTTAAATGGTTTAGCAGTTTTGTTTTAACTTCATCCATTGGGATCATTTTTCCCAGTTCCTTTTGAAGTGAAGTTACCCCCTTATCTTTAAAACCACAAGGATTAATATAATTGAAATAATTAAGGTCTGTATTTACATTAAATGCAAATCCGTGCATGCTTATCCAATGCGACACACGAACTCCTATTGCACATATTTTTCTTGCCTTTCCCGGAACATTTGAATCTATCCACACTCCGGTTGCGCCCTCCAGTCTTTCGCCTTTCAGGTTATATTCTTCCAACGTTTCAATAATAGCTTCTTCAACAGATTCGATATATTTTTTTATTCCAAGATTAAGTTTTCTAAGATCAATGATTGGATAACCAACAATTTGCCCCGGACCGTGATAAGTAATATCTCCGCCACGATTTGTTTTGTAGTAAGTAGCATTGATTCGTTTCATCATTTCATCAGTAATGAGCATATTGGTATTATCGCCGCTGTTACCCAGCGTGTAAACGTGAGGATGCTCACAAAAAAGTATATATCCAAGAAAGTCTGATTTTTCCTGATTATCCCTGTTTTTTAAAACTTTTGCATGTATTTCGTCCTGATAATCCCAAGCTTTCTTATACTCAATCAAACTAATATCTTGATAATCAATATTATACATAATTTCCCTTGAATGGTCTAAAATACAAAGTATTTTAATTTTTTCCTATGCTTTTTTCCCATAATTCAAAAAAACTGAATTTAACCAAAGTATCTGAAAGAATTAGGTATATTCTTACTCTATAATTCAAACTTTCATAATTTTTATCGCACGTGTCTCGGCCAAAGACGAGAAAGAGCGTTATGTTTTTTTTACTTCTTGCTTCTACATTTAAATTTCTGTATTCTGACTTCTCACTTCAAAAATCAAACTTTTACCTTTCAACTTTTTACTTTCCCCTTTATCTTTACTATAAAGAACACAAAGATTTATAAATTAAAAATTCAAATATCAAAATTCAAACTTCTGACTTTCAACTTTTCCCTTTTTACTAAATGATTATCTTTGCATTTATGAAAAAAATACTTGCCATAGTAAATCCTATTGCCGGGAAAAAGAAAAAAATTAAGCTGGAAACATTGGCGGTCGAAGTCATACAAAACAAAGCAGATATTGAATGGTTATACTGGCAATCGGCAGAAATGGATATAGCACAAGCTGCTGTTGAAAAACTTAGCCAATCTAAATTTGATATAGTTGCTGTCTTTGGAGGCGACGGAACTGTTAACCGGATTGCACGTGTTTTAGTCCACAGACCCGAAGCACTGCTTATAATTCCTATGGGTTCCGGCAACGGGCTTGCAAGGCATTTAAAAATCCCCATGAACTATGCAAGTGCGCTGCGACTGGCAATTGAAGGAAAGACCACTTCTATAGACGCAGCTAAGATGAAAAATTAAACTTTTTTCTGCACTGCCGGGTTAGGCTTCGACGCTTTTATTGCCTATCGTTTTGCTCATGCCGGAAAACGCGGTTACGCCACGTATATTAAAACGGTTTTTAAAGAATTTTTCCGTTATAAGTCGCAGTCTTATATTATCTCCTTCAATAATGACCAAATAGAACTAAAAGCTTTTTTCATTACCATTGCCAATGCCAATCAGTGGGGAAATGACGTAAAAGTGGCACCCCATGCAAAGATTAACGACGGTTTATTGGAACTTATAGCCTTAAAACCTTTTAAATGGATTGAAATTCCTATGCTGGTCATTCGTTTGTTCAGCAATTCGTTCCATCGCTCATGCAGGGTTGAAAACCTGGCAGCTTCAAAAATTACTATAAAAACAAAAGGAGAACAAAATTATGCACATTTCGACGGAGAGCCCTTTATAATTATCAACTCAATAGAATTTATCAATCTGCCTCAGGCATTAAAAGTAATTGTAAAATAAAAATTTATTCTTCAACAAGTCTTTGTCGCAGACATTCAAATAAGATAACAGCTGTAGCTACTGAGACATTCAGCGAAGCAATAGTTCCTGCCATGGGAATACTGCATAAAGTATCAGCTACTTTTAAAATGGAAGGAGAAATACCTTTTTCCTCACTTCCCATAATAATAACGGAGGGTAAATTTAATTGTGTTCTGTAAAGGCTTAAATTTCCTTTTTCGGTAGCAGCGATAACTTTAAAACCATGCATTTGCATATCTTTCACAGCATTGAGCAAAGATTTTTCGCGACAAACCGGGATATGCAACAACGCTCCTGCCGAAGTCTTGATAGCATCATCGTTAATTTCTGCAACTCCTTTTTCTTCAATTACAATAGCATGCACTCCGGCTGAGATGGCAGTACGGGCTATCGCTCCAAAATTGC
>CAZDUU010000174.1:0-5424 GCA_964508675.1 uncultured Bacteroidales bacterium
GACATTTGTCATTGGTAGAAAGAGCAAAAAAAGAAAGTGATGTAGTGGTGGTCAGCATTTTTGTGAACCCGACACAATTTAATAATAAAGCAGATTACGAGAAATACCCACGTTTGTTCGAACAGGATATTCATTTGTTAGAAAATGGAGGGAAATGTGATATTGTGTTTTTACCGTCTGAAGCAGAAATGTATCCTCAACCTGATAAACGGCATTTTGATTTAGGTTATCTTGAAACGATTATGGAAGGGGAGTTCAGGCCCGGTCATTTTCAGGGAGTGGCTCAAATTGTTTCTAAACTGTTTGAGGCTGTGGAGCCCCATAAAGCTTTTTTTGGCAAAAAAGATTTTCAACAGGTAGCCGTGATAAGGCGTTTGGTTGAATTAATGAATTATCCGATTGAAATAATTTCTTGTGAAATCGTCCGCGAATCGCATGGCTTGGCGATGAGTTCCAGAAATCTGAGACTATCGGAAGAAGATTTTAATCACGCAGGAATCATTTTTAAAACGCTTTCCAAAATATCTGAGTATCTCAAATCAATGATGATTGATGAAGTTAAAATGCAGGTTATGTGTGAAATTGAGAAAGTTCCATCTTTCAAAGTTGAATATATTGAGATAGTTGATTCAAAGAGTTTATTTTCAGTAAATGACTACAAAAAAAGTGATTCATTAACAGTTTGTATTGCTGTTTTTTGCAATGATGTGCGACTCATAGATAATATTGAAATAAAATTGTAACTTTGCAGGCTTTTTAAATTTCAAGCACCGTAATATGATGAATATTGAAGTTTTAAAATCTAAAATACACAAAGTAACTATCACTCAGGCAGATTTGAATTATATTGGCAGCATTACCATTGACGAATCTTTGATGGAAGCCGCTAATTTAATTGAAAATGAAAAGGTACATGTTTTAAATGTAAATAATGGCGAAAGAATAGAAACCTATGTTATCAAAGGTGAGAAGAACAGCGGGGTAATATGTCTCAACGGCCCTGCCGCACGTAAAGCAGCTGTTGGCGATGTGGTTATTATCCTTTCATATGCTTTGATGTCATTTGACGAGGCTAAAAATTTTACTCCATCGTTAATTTTCCCTGATACCAAAACGAACAGGTTGCTATAGTTGAAGAAAAAAATCAACATACTACTTAATTTTATTGTTTTTCCTGCGCTTGCTGTACTTTTACTTTACTTTGCTTTTAAGGGAATTGATTTGAAATCAGCGTGGAATGAATTGTTAAAAGCAGATTTTAGCTGGGTCTTTTTATCGCTGGTTTTTGCTTTGGGAGGTTTTTTCTTCAGAGCATTAAGATGGCGTTTGCTTTTGCAGGCAAGTCATCAGAATCCTCCGTTAAGAACAACTTTATATGCAGTTGTGACAGCTTATTTTGCCAATATTGCTATTCCAAGGATGGGTGAGGTTACCCGTTGCGCGACTTTAAAAAAAACGAATGATATTCCTTTCGATGTTTCATTTGGTACCGTGATTACAGAAAGAATCATTGATTTAATTACTCTCTTAATGATTATTCTTTCTGTTTTAATTGTTGATTTTTCTTTTTTTAGTAATTTTTTCTGGGAAAATGCACTTGAGCCCATTATAAATAAATTCAGTCAATCGAAAACAGTCTTGTTTGTATTGATAGCCCTCTTTTTATTATCCGTGGCTGTTCTTTGGCTTTTTAGAAAAAAAATAATGGAAATTTCTTTTGTAAAGAAAATGTCCGGTTTTTTAAAAGGTCTTTTTCAGGGATTATTTTCTGTATTTCATTTAAAACAAAAGTGGTTATTTTTATTATATACATTGCTAATCTGGGGTTGTTATGTTATGATGACCTATGTTGTGTTTTTTGCTTTAGCGCAAACTTCATCACTCACATTTACTGATAGTCTTTTTGTGTTAAGTATCGGACGCTTGGGAATGTCTGCTCCGGTACAAAACGGATTTGGAGCTTTTCACTGGATAGTATCACGCGGGTTAATGCTTTTTGGCATTTCGCAATCGGACGGTTTGTTGTATGCAACGTTGTGTCATGAATCTCAGACGCTTATGGTTTTGATTTTAGGTCCAATTACATTGTTATTAGTGTTTTTATATAATAAAAACAAAGTAAAAATCTAATTTTTATGGAAATCTTGGAAGTAGTTAAAAGAAAAATTTTTGCCTCAAAAAATGATGTGGAATTTTCAAGACTATTGGCCTTCTGGAAGTTCAAAAATCAAAAAATAGTATTTACTAACGGCTGTTTTGATATTATACACAGGGGACATTTGGAATATTTAATGAAGGCGGCTTCGCTTGGAAATGTTCTGGTAATAGGGTTGAATTCAGACAATTCTGTTAAAAGATTGAAAGGAGAAAACCGTCCTGTTCAGGATCAGGAAAGCAGGGCGTTAGTATTGGCCTCATTGCAATTTGTAAATGCAGTTGTGATATTTGACGAAGATACCCCATATGAACTGATTGAAAAAGTACAACCTCATGTATTAACAAAAGGTGGCGATTATTCTAAAGAAAATATTGTAGGAAGTGATTTGGTTATTGCTAATGGCGGACAAGTCGAAGTTATCCCATTTGTTGATGGTTTTTCAACAACGAATATCATAAACCAGTTGCACAAAATATAATTTTTTTATATCTTTGAAAAAAAAAGCCATGAGGTATTTATCTGTAATACTTTCATTATTTTTAATTTTAGCTTTCCCTTCATGCAAAAAAGCTAAACAAAATAAACTTATTGGCGAATGGAAACTATTACCTCAGATGGCATCGGATCGTGCAGATACGATAATTTATCGCTTTGAAGACAATAATATTTTATATAGATTTAAAAATGGAGTATTGGTTGATACCGGCGATTATAATTTGAAATCAGAGTTTTTTAAATACTATGTGGAAATCAAAAACCTGAATAAGTACGATGATGCAAATTACTATATTGAAAAAATTAACAAGTCTGTTTTAATTTTACAATGCTATTCACCATATTTGAGAAAAGAGTTTACCAGAAATGAATAGGTTATTAATATTTGTATTGTTGATTATTTTATTTTTTGGATGCGTAAAACAAGCAGAAAAACGTATAGAAGGAACCTGGCATTTTTATTATTTGGAAGCTGGCGATACTGGTTTAGTTCAATTGTGGACTTTCTCAGAGCCCGATGTTTTAATCAGGGTGATTAAAAACAATGACAGTCTCTTTTATGATACAGCAAAGTGGGAAATTGATAAAGATTTTTTAGAACCAAAATTTTTAAAAGTATCAGGACTTGATAATTTATTTGATGGAACGTATCAGATTTTAAAGCTTAATAAAAAATATCTGTTTTTACAACGAACTCAGCTGCCAGGCGGAGCTAGTAAAGGTGCTTTTAGGAGATTAGAGTTTGCAAAAGAATAATTATGAGCTCAAAGTCAAAGCTGGTTTTTTTTTGTAATCAATGTGGATACGAATCACCCAAATGGCTTGGAAAATGCCCTTCGTGTGGTGCATGGAATTCTTTTGTTGAGCAAACCATTACAAAAATTTCAGGCACTTCAAAAAAGAGCACTGAAGCTAAAGTTGCTAAAAGGTTAGATGATATTACTGCCGATGAATCAACACGTATCAACTCAAAAAGCGTTGAACTGAACAGAGCCCTGGGAGGCGGAATTGTTCAGGGATCTGTTGTTTTGATTGGTGGTGAGCCTGGGATCGGAAAGTCAACACTAATGCTTCAGTTTGCGATGAGGGTTAAAACAATAACTTCTCTTTATGTTTCCGGTGAAGAAAGCGAGACTCAGCTTAAACTCAGAGCGCAACGATTGGGTGGAGACGGTACTTCATGCCTTCTACTCTGTGATACCCAGCTTGAAAATATTATAAATCAGATACATCAAATACAGCCCGATATTGTAATCATTGATTCTATTCAGACTATACAATCAGAAAATTTTGAATCGTATGCTGGTAGTCTTTCACAAGTAAGAGAATGTACAGCAAGGCTTATAAACACAGCTAAAGAGTCAAATATTCCTGTGTTTATTATTGGTCATATAAATAAAGAAGGGGCATTGGCAGGTCCCAAAGTGTTAGAACATATGGTCGATACGGTTTTGATTTTTGAAGGTGAGGCCGGGCATCCTTATAGAATTTTGCGTTCTGTGAAAAACCGCTTTGGTTCGACTAGTGAAATTGGAATTTTTGAAATGCGCCAGGAAGGGTTAAAAGAAGTTAGTAACCCGTCAGATATTTTAATTACCGAAGCGACTGAAAATCTCAGTGGTTCCTGTATCGCTGCAACCATTGAGGGAATTCGTCCGATCATGATTGAAGTTCAGGCTTTGAGTAGTTCTACAGCCAATAATTTTCCACAGCGCCTGGCAAACGGATATGACTTAAAACGTCTTTCGTTGATGCTTGCAGTTATCGAAAAACGCTTGAATATCAAGATGTACAACAAAGATGTATTTCTAAATATAGCCGGGGGAATAAAAGTGAGTGACCCAGCCATTGATCTTGCTGTTGTGTTTGCCATTCTTTCTTCAAATTATGATAAATCAATTCCACGTACTACATGCTTTGCCGGTGAAGTGGGATTAAACGGCGAAATACGTCCGGTGCAGAAAATTGAACAGCGAATTGCTGAGGCCGAAAAAATGGGCTTTAAAAAAATGATTATTTCAAAATTCGGTCTAAAAGGTATCAACCTTTCAAAGTTTAAAATCAAGATAATTACAGTTGGCAATCTGAAAGATTTTAACGAAGGAATATTCAACGAATAATGAAATTTTACGGAATATATAGAATTTTAGTTTTTCTTTTCATTTCATGGACTGCTCTTTCGTGTGCAACAACCCAACAAACAAGCTCCCCAAAAAGAATGAACCTGAATTTTTTGTATAACCCAAATGCTCAGAATCTTCATGCGCAGGTAATTGCTCACAATAAAGATTTAAACACAACCAGAGTCTATTGTCAGATTCCTTCAAAAGATTTAATGTTTCTTCCCAATGGGGAGAGCAGTTCTTGCAATTTGAATATAAGATATACAGTTTATGAAACCACACCGGGTTTGAAACTGATGGATACTATGTCATTTATTCGGTCAATACCCAGTCAGAATAAAGATAAGTATCTTTTTACATTCGATTTAAAACTGAATGACTCGAGCAATTATATGCTGGATTTGTTTATTTCGGAAGCAACGTTCTCTACTTTTTATCATCCGTATATTATGATAGAAAGAAAACCAAAAGTTAATATCAATGATTTTTTGATTGTCAACAAAAAAGATGTTCCTTATTTTGAACCTTGGCTTTGTGATAGCGATACATTTTCCATTGTTTTGAAGAAAAACTTGTCACAGGAATGGAAGTTTGCCTGGTACACCAATAGTTTTAAACTTTGTATGCCTCCGTATCAGATGACCACCA
>CAZDUU010000175.1:0-5420 GCA_964508675.1 uncultured Bacteroidales bacterium
TATTATCAACTTTGTCTGCTGATTGTAAAGTTCTGAGGTGTGCTCTTTTTTCTGCAATCTGATTTTTTGCCTGATTCACTTCTTTTAAATGGGCAATTTGCAAGTCTTCTATTTTTTTCATCTGTTCCTGAGTCAAGTCTGGCATATCCTGCCACATTTTTCCATTGCAACACATTGGTTTTTCTACTGATGAATCACTTGTTTTGGCATCAGTTTGTGCTAATAATGATGTTGAACCAATGAAGGTTATAGCTGCTAAAGCTAACATAAAGTTTTTTAAGTTTTTCATAAAATGTTTTTTTAATGATTTCTGATTTTTAGATTATGAAAAATGAAAAAGGTTTAATTCAGGTAAAGATTTTTTTTGTGATTTTACCTAATTATGGAAACTGCACCACTTTCTTCGTGTAATATTCCATTGAAATCTCTGAATTTTGCTAACCAGGTGTAGGTTCCGATTGGGGCAACTTTTCCACTGTTAACTTTTCCATTCCATGATTCATATAAATTATCAGATTCAAAAATGATTTCACCCCAGCGGTCAAAAATCTGAAGATGGAAAGTACTTGAATCAATCCCATTACCAAATAATCTGAATCCATCATTGATGCCGTCATCATTTGGACTGAAAGCGGAAGGTGCGTAAAATGTAAATACATCTTCTACCACAACATTTCCATTAACTGTATCTACACATCCTTTATCAGAAAATACGAGAAGCATTACATTATAAATATTTGGTATGGCGGGATAAGCATGTGACGGTTGGAAAATATTTGTTGAGTCTCCATCACCAAAATACCATTGAACACTATCAGCTAAAGTTGAATAATTGATAAAATCGAAAATGGGCTTGGTTATGTTTACCCTGTTGTATGGTGAGGGTTCAAATCGGCCAATAGGATTGGGATATACAGTAATAAAATTCGGAAAAGTATTCGTTACTGAACACTCATTAATAGTTGTAACTGTAAGATTAATTGTATAAACACCTTCGTGTTCATATACGTGTGTTGGATTTTTAATATAAGCAGCTTCGCCATCACCAAAATCCCAAACATATGTTTGACCTTCATCGGGACTTCCATCATTGAAAGTTACAGTTAGTGGTTCACATCCAGATGGAATATTTGAACTTGGACTTATATTAGGACTGGGAAAAACATATATTGGAATCTGAACAGAAGCTACATAATTACAGCCATCTTTAACCATTAATTCGTAGTCTCTGGGGGAGCTTGGATACAAATGAATCGGAATGTTGGTTGTCTGTTGATCCAGAAAATATTGATATGGACCTCCGTTCCCATAACTAGCACTGGGGTAAATAGTGAAAAGTTCTCCTTTACAAATAGAATCATTGCTTGTATAATATGATAATTCTAAAGGTGGATAAATATATACCAGTAGATTTTTTGAGGCCTGACATTGGTTTATATCTGTAACCGTTACAGCATACGTTGTTGTATTTTGTGGAGAAACAATAATTGTTGGTTGAGTCTGTCCTGTATTCCACTGAAGTGTATAGGGGAATGTGCCTCCTGTAACAGATGCTGTTATAGATACAGCCGAATCTTTACACATAGCAATTGTATCTGGTATATCTATAAAAAGCTTATTCGGTTCATATATGTATGTGTTAGCTTTAACTAAGCATCCATTCATATCTGTTACAGTCAAATAATAATCTCCTTGCAGCGCATTTGTAATAAAGGAAACTAAAGCACCATTAGACCAATGATAATAATAGGGCGGAGTACCACCTGTGACAGTTGCAAATATTTTCCCATCCATAGCAC
Organism: uncultured Bacteroidales bacterium; assembly: GCA_964508675.1. Lineage (GTDB taxonomy): Bacteria > Bacteroidota > Bacteroidia > Bacteroidales > GWA2-32-17 > Ch61. The sequence continues at coordinate 1,800 of CAZDUU010000175.1, forward strand.
CAAAGCATGAAATATCAGTTTTTTGCAGGTTCATATCTAGTAAAGGAGGATTTGTAATTTGAACTGTAGTCGGATTTGAAACACATCCATGTTGACTTACTGTTAGAGATACTGTAAATGTCCCGTCTGTAGTATAATTAATATAGAATGGTCCATCATTGGATCCGCTAATAATTCCAGCATTACCAAAATTCCAGTTAAACACAACAGCACTATCTACCAGTCCTGAAAATGTTACAATTGTAGTATCCTCAAAACAATCTATTGGAGCAATTGAAAAAACTGATGTGGGAGTATAGTTATAAATAATGGTAACTGTATCAGAGCTTATGCAACCGTTATTGTCTTCAGTCCATTCAAAATTATAAATCCCGTGCAATGAGACTGTTGCAACTGAATTTGCTGAATGAGTATTTACAAATTGAGAAAATCCAGAGCCTGAAATTTGGGACCATGTTCCAACTCCGTATGTTGGTTGTGCATTTAATTGGTAAGATAGCGAACAGATTGAATCTAGAACTCCTGCATTTGCATTAGGCATGTTCCACATCGTTACATTTACTACGTCATTTTGTACACATCCATATCCGTTGTCTTCTGTCCATTGCAAAGTGTATATGCCTTCAGTCGTTGTACTTATAGTTGTTGTAGCAAAAGTACTATCATTAAAAGAGATTGTGCCAGGTCCGGCAATTTGTACCCATGTTCCATTCCCGACACTGGGAATTGCATTTAGTGTTGCATTTAATTGACAAACACTAATATCTGTTCCTGCATTTGTTATTGGCATGGTTGTAAATCTAATAAGGACGGTATCTCTTGACATGCAACCATTATTATCTTCAGTCCAGATAAAAGTATAAATACCATCAGCACTAACTGATACGTCAGTATTAGGCTGATGACTATTAACATAACTTACAGTTCCTGGGCCGGTAGAAGTCCATGCCCCAGTTCCTACTGATGCTATTGCCTGCATGGTGTATGTATGACTGCAAGTTGAGTCATCGGGGCCGGCATTTGAATTAGGAGGGATAATAATGTTTACGATTATATCATCTGTTAATGAGCAGCCATTTGCAGCAGTTACAGTTACGGTGTATGTCGTAGTATGGGTAGGAGTTACAGTAATAATTGTTCCACTTTGTGCTGTGCTCCATGTATAAAACTGTCCACCTTGTGCTGTGAGAGTTGCAGACTGACCTTCACAAATAGAAATATCGGGACCTAAAATAGGGGGAGTTACCCCATCAACACTAACATTAAAGTTACCAGTATAGGAACAACCAAAAATATCATAAACTGTTGCAGTATATGGAAATGTACCTATTGAGTCTGCTACCATATATCCGGTAGTGTCAGTAATACCTTGGTAATTATATCCCTGGAATACAACATTGTCAACAGGAACACTATAGGTCCAGCCCGAAAGAAGTGCCTGATTTTGAAGGGTTAATGACCACCAAAATACCCAACCGTCATCAATACTCCAGTTGTCACATATTTCAATACTCCATGTCCCGTTTAGTGGACACCCGACTAATGATGTTAATGGATTTTCAGGTTGTATGTAATTTGTATGAGTGACCTGGTCTGTTGCTGGAATTGGGCTTGTGCTTGCATCAAGATCATTTAGTATTCCCTGAGTAGGATATATTTCAGACCAACAATAGGTCCATCCGGTTCCTTGTCCACACCCGGATGGGTTAGCAACGCATGCACCGCAATCAGTATCATCGGCTTGCCCTAGATATGAACCTCCTGAATTATCATAGCTGTCTAAAACTACATTTTGGCCATTGGGACATATTATTCTGAATGAAAGGTCGCCTGTAAATGAATGCTCCATATTAATGCAGATTTCAGAAATATCACTTGCCGACTCAATTGTTGAGCCTGGAGGAAAATCAGTAAATGTTACCGGAGTTCCATAACATTGCTGAGGACAGTTTGGTCCGTCAGGAATATAGGTGACTGTGTTGTATTGCTGGGTTTGTGTAAGTGATGTATTTGAAGTTGTGACAACAATTGAAGTCGGATCAGCACTTGCAATAATTTGTAAAGTATCTCCTGTGCATAGAGTAGATGGAGGGTTTATAGTTACGATATGCTCTGAGGCAATACGAACTCTTATATAAAATTGTTGAGTGCTTACACAGCCATGACCGTCAGTAATTGATAAAAAAACGTTGTACCCACCAACAATGGCATAAGTATGTGAAACGATTTGACCATCGGCTGTATTGCCATCTCCGAAAGTCCAATGAAAAGTGCTTGTAGCTGCATCCTGGTGATATAATATGTCATTTTCAGGAAAAACAGATGTATTTACGAGTGCTGCAAAGTTTATGCTTTCTCCATTACAAATATCAATATAAGTGTATCCGTCTTCAATATGCGGTGTTGGAGAAAAATTTGCAATATCAAGCTGAGGGACAATTTGTCGGCAAACTTGACCGCAAACTATCGTTGCATTCCATCCTGTTCCATTATTTGAACCATTTGACCTTAATCTGAAAGTTAAGCTTCCACTTGAATTTGATAATGAAGCCTGTACCATTGAACTTCCGGCAATAAGTGGGTTATAATTGTTGTTGTGTTTACTTAGCAGAGGTGAGCTTGTGTTTGGTCCGTCATAAATATACAATGTATCATCTGGTGCGACGTCAAAGTTAGCGAAGTTTAATCTTACATGAGTATTAGGAGCAACATTACCTTGTAATGTAATCCAGTAATCCTGATTATTGGAATAATTTGCTGAACTTCCTCCGTCATCATAAAACCAATAACCACAGTATTGCCCGGATGTATTATGAGTAGTAGAGTTTAATAAAATAGTGTTTTGACTAATTGAATATAAGGGAATTAGAATAAAGAAGAATAAAAGTTTCTTCATATTTTATTTTGGTTTTGAATTAAATTTTTTTGTTAAATAATCTTTTGAGCGAATAACCAGAATATAATCCGTCCCATTTATACTATAGTACATATTCTTAGTTGGATGGAACAAAACAGGTAAAGTAAAGATATTAATTAATTGGGTCTGGGGAATGTCATTTTTTAAAGTGTTTTCTGGTAAGTCAATAGGTAATGCTTGGGCGTATTCTTCTTCTTTAAGGTAATTTTTGTTTGAAACCCTAAAACCATCCTGTGCAACAAACGCATAATAAGCTAAAGAATCAGGATAATTGGCTGATAAATAATTAACACGCTCATTTCCAAAAGCTTGTTTTATTTTGGTTAAGGATTCATTTTGGGTAAAACAAAGGCTATAAACAAATAAGAAAATCAGTGCAAAAAAGCTTTTTAAACTCATCATAGTTGTAATTTTATTTAAGACGTAAATATAGTAAAAAAGTTGCCTCACAAAATACAAATTTAACTTTTTAGTTTATATGATCGTTTTAATAATAAAATTACAGGGTTATTTTTTGTTTTTCTTTTAAAATTAATACCGCAATTCTGACAGCAATCAATACAATTTCCGCAGGCGATGCACTCTTTATTATCAAGATAACTTGTTCTTTTGCGTCGAATAATAGCGTTTATATTACTAGAGTCATTGCAATTTTTACAGCTCGTACACGAAGCCTTTTTGTAGCCTAATATTGAAGCACCAGG
>CAZDUU010000176.1:0-5406 GCA_964508675.1 uncultured Bacteroidales bacterium
TATACCAATCTGCTTCATTTATCTCCGGTAAATATTTCCCGCTACCTTTTCTATAAAAGGTGAGGCGTATCCTGGTACTGCCAAAATGTTTATTCGATTTTAAAAGTCTGGCAATGGCTTCAGAAAATTCTGTTTCATTTGGAACAGGATTATTAAATGAATACAAATTCCAGGCTTTTTTTATCCTCTGATAATGTAAAGTAAAAAAAGGTACTTCTAGGCCAAACGCTCTCATTGACTCAAAAAATCCATCGCTGAAGCGAACGGCTCTGTTTTCGATAGAAAACGATATTTCTTTCCGCCTGGTAATACGTCCATTGACAATGATAAACGTATTATTTGCTGTCATTGTTCAGAATTTGTTTTAAAATAGTCTTCAAATCGGAGTTGGGTTCTATTAAGATGCCTTTCAGACCTGCGGCTTCTCCTGCTTCAATATCCCTTTTCTGATCGCCGACCATCCACGATTTTTTTATGTCAATATCGAAACGGGCAGTTGCTTTTTCAAATAGTAATGGTGAAGGTTTTCTGCACAGACAACTTGTAAAATCGGGATGATGCGTGCAATAGTAAAATTCCAGCACAGAAACACCGCTTTGCCTCAACTTTTCTTCAATGTGTTTATGAAGAATTTCAACATCAGTGATGGTGTAAATTCCTTTTGAAATACCACTTTGGTTACTCACAATGACAAATTCAAATCCCTTTTGTTGAAGTGTTTTCAGAGCATCAATAACCCCTTCGTTAAAGCTGAAATTTTCAATTTTATAGGTATAATACAATCCGTTATTATTTATAACTCCGTCCCTGTCAAAGAATACAACCTTTCTCATTATCCGTTTGAAATAATATCAATAAATACTTTTAATAGCTCTGGCTTGAAAAGTATGGGCAAGGCAAAACCAATGATTGCTCCCCAGAAATGCACGTCGTGAGCTACGTTGTCAATATTTCGTTTGGACATATACATACAATACAGCAAATAAGCCGGTCCGAAGATGTATGCCGGAATGCCAATTGGAATAAACATAAAATAAATGCGGTTAGTAGGGTCGAGTAAAATAGATGAAAATAAAATGGCAGCAACAGCCCCTGAGGCTCCTACTGCAACATATGAGGAATTCTTTTTATGTTTAAAATAAGACGGAATACTGGCAATGACTCCGGCTGCAATAAATTCAACAATGTAAAACAATTTTCCCCATTTGCCGAAATAGAAAGCAAAGCCCGATTCAACCAATACTCCGAAAAAATAAAGCGTAAGCATGTTAAAAATAAGATGTTCCCAGGATGCATGCAGGAAAATATGTGTAACAAATCCGTATGGCTGGTTAAAACGCGCTATGTCTGACGGGATAAAAGCTCCTTTGGCAAACATATTCCGGTTTTGAAAAGCTAGAAAACTGGTAATACCAATAACGATGATTATAAAGATAGTGAGCATTAATAGATAGCGATTTTTTCAACTTTTTTCCCTTTGTCTGTTTTAATAACGACCATATACATCCCTTTTGCTAAGGACAGGTTGCCGCTTATTTCCTGATACCCCTGCATCAGTTTTCCGGAAAATAATTGTTTTACCGGCTGACCTATGCTGTTAAGAAGTGTAATATTGACATTCATTTCAGTTGTTGAGAAAATATTCAGGGTTAACTGATCTTGTCTGTATGAGGGCTTACAATTAAAGTTGTCGTTGTTGATTTCCTGAACAGATAATGGATTATAAACATAAAAATTCCAGTATCCATCGGGAGCTGGCATTGGACGAACCTGTTCTTTTCCTGAATTTGCCTGAGCCCAAATGTAGTAATAAACCATTGTTCCTGAGGTTTGAACTGGAATTTCTCCTGTCCATGTTGAATTTTGGGCATTGGTTAATGACATGGGAACCCATACGTAAGGTTGTGTGGTGTCAGTTCTGTAATAAATTCGGGCTTCCTGAATTCCGCTTTTATGCATTATTAGAGCATTCACCGGATAATTTGTCCAGATATTGTCCGTATTTCTAAGTCTTTGGTGAGAAATGAGCAATGGATTATATGCACCTATTTCATGTGATGTACAATGTATCGCCCCGCTTTGAGAAATTATACTGCTGGAATTTATTCCAACCACTCTGTAACCAGGCATGGCTTCGCGGTAGATTCTTAGAGCTGTTGTATCATATTGTTCGTAGTAAGTCGGAACAAGAATGGTTTTATTTAATATAAGCGAATTGGTATATGTTCTGTAATATGATCCGCTGCTGGGCCATGAGCCGCTGGTACTTGGGGGCATCGGAATTCTGACAACCCTGAATGACGTTCCAAAAACAGAATTAAAATTATTCAATACATAATTGAGATTAGTTTCAATTTGTGGTCCGTCTGAAATTCCCGTCGGATATTCTCCTACCAACAGGGTCTCTTCGTCCAGCATCTTAAAATGCATATCAATATGGTGAATACCATCGTAAGGAAGTACATCCATTTTAATATAGTTGGTTATACCCAGGTAATCATTTACAATATTGTTAACATCTTGTTCTGTTTTAGGTGTTTGATTATAGCTACTGGTGGTTGCATTTTCATTTAAAATAAGATCACTGCTAAAAGCTGTCCCAAAACCGTCGCTGACGAAGTTTCCACCTGTTGCAACCAAATCCGTCGGAGATTGTGTACATTGGTATAAAGGTAATGAAAGTAAATTGGCAAATTGCTGTGGTGAGGCATCATCCTGTGGACGTGGGCGATTGTAGACCCAATCAACCAAATACAATGAATCAACATTGTTGGTATAAATATTATTTGGACCGTAATCTCTTATCCAGACACTATTGAGTGAAGCAACTATATAGCGTGTGTTTGTGGTAGAAATACTGTGACTTGTCAAATAATTTTTTACCGTGGCAGAATCGCTGCAATAAATATACACGGTTGCTTCTTCGCGGGAATACCTGATAATTTCACTCAAAAATGTTTCGTAACCCGAAATCCATGAAATTAACACCCCCTGCATTTCTTCCCATTCTGCTGCATTTCGGATAGGCGAAACAGGAGGTTGAGTTATTCCTTTTACTACCGGAGGCTTATAATTTCTTTCTTTTGCTTTTTCAACTGGAGTTGTGTAAGCCGGTAATCCAAATTCCTGTCCCATCATAGAAAAGGAAAATGTCATTAAAGCAAAGAAATATAATACGTTTTTCATATTTATAATGATTTAATTAGCTTTAAAGTTTTGGTTTCGTAGTTAATAATGGCTTTATGCTGATGTAAGAAGTCGTTGCCCAAAAGTCCCAGTATAATATATTTTTCTTCAAATTTGGATTGTATATGCGAAAGATTCGTCAAAATTACATTTTTAAGTTGAAACTTGTTCCTTGAAATGGAAACGGATATTTTACTTATGAGTTCAAAATCTAATTGACTACCCGGGGTTATGCCTACAACTTCAGCTTTTTCATCATTTAAAGACTCCATTGCAATAGTATAGAATTTTGAATGAGTGAAAAAGCAGGAGTTTAGAACTGAATTTTGTGCTCCGGTATCTAGGATTAAGAATCCCTTTTGGTTTTCAATCATGACTTTTAAGCCCCAAAGCCAGCGTCTGTCAATGGAATAAATATGATGTAATTTGACTTTTATATCTGGCATTTAAATACTTTTAAGCGTGTGTTCCAATGCCTTGTCAATAATTTCCTGAGGGGGCATACCAATAAATCCTTTTTCTGACAAGTGATGGATGGTATCTCTTGAATGGGCAATGTCAGCTTTTGCCATTTCATAAACCTGTTCCCATGTATATTCTATGCGGGCAACACCGTCTTTTATTGCCTGAATAGCTACATCAGCGGCTTCTACCGGAAATACATCAGCTTCATCCATTGTTGGAACGATTTTGTCGGGATGAATGCCTCGCTTTTCGGCATAATCAGCTAATGAATGAGCGGCTGCAATAGCCATATTGTCTGTTATTTTACGTGCACGGACAATGAGTGCTCCTTTTAAGATGCCGGGAAAACCTAAAGAATTGTTTACCTGGTTCGGAAAATCTCCACGTCCCGTAGCAACAATATATGCTCCGGCTTCTTTAGCTGCATAAGGGTAAATTTCTGGAACAGGGTTAGCACAGGTAAAAACGACAGGTTGACTGTTCATAGAGCGGATCCAGTCCTGCTTAACCGTATCCGGACCAGGTGTTGAAAGTGAAATCAGGACATCGGCACCTCTCATGGCGTCTTCAATCTTTTCAATGTGTTCAGGATTGGTTTGCTCACAAATTTCCCATTTACGATAGTAGCGTTTATCTGCTTCAATATCTTTGCGACCTTTGTGCAAACCGCCTTTTGAATCAAACACAATCATCTTTTTGGGGTCAGCTCCATCTGTAATTAAAAGTCTTGCAATAGTAGTGTTGGAAGCACCGGCTCCGAAAAGTACAAACTTTGTGTCGCCAATCTTTCGGTTTGTGAGTTTAAGAGCATTAATAACTCCGGCAAGCGTAACACTGGCTGTTCCCTGTGCATCGTCGTGCCATACGGGAATATCGCATTCTTCGCGTAATACATCCAAAACCTTAAAACAATTGGGTTGAGAGATGTCTTCGAGATTCACTGCTCCAACGCTGGGTTCTATCATTTTTACAAAATCAATAATTTTATCAGCTTCGGGTACACCCTGTTTATTGCGGCTGTTGATACAAAGGGCAGTGCCATCTACTCCGCCCAAGTATTTCATAAGGAAGGCCTTGCCTTCCATAACACCTAAACCACCGGAAGGGTTGCAGTCTCCATCGCCAAGAACGCGTGTGGAGTCGCTTACAACAGCTACCAGATTTCCGCGGTTGCTCAATTCAAACGAACTGTCGTTGTTGTCGCGGATAGTTGTAGATACAATGGAAACACCGGGAGTGTACCACACATTAAACCAGTTAAATCCCGGAACCGGAGCTTTGGGCATGGTGACAATTTTTCCTTTGTAATATTTGTGTGCAAGTTCAGAAAGCTTTTTCAAAAAAACGGTCTTTGCTTTTGCTTTTTGTGCTTCATTTAAATGCTCGGATAATACAGCATCAAGATTATCAAGATTCAGGTTAATTTTTGACATAGTTTTTTGATTTTATATGAGCAAAGGTATAAGATAATTTGAAAAAAGAAATTGACATAAAAAAAATACTCTTTTTATTTTGCGTTCCGATTGAAAGTTGTTAACTTTGAGAAAACTATACGTTATGGAAGCTGTAGAATTTATAAAAATGAGCAGTGAACATGGAAAAGAAGTGATGGATATTTTTAATTATTATATTGAAAATTCTTTCGCAGCTTATCCCGACCGGAAATTGCCTTACGAGTTTTATGCTAAATTTCTTGAAATGACCAAAGGTTATCCGGCTTATGTAATAAAGCTGAATAACCAAATTGAAGGTTTC
>CAZDUU010000177.1:0-5389 GCA_964508675.1 uncultured Bacteroidales bacterium
GCCAGAAGCGTGGTGGGTACTAAAACAGCGACCTGCTTGTTGTCGGCAACGGCTTTGAATGCTGCACGAATGGCAACTTCTGTTTTGCCAAAACCAACATCACCGCAAACCAGTCGGTCCATGGGAACCAATTTCTCCATATCAGCTTTAACGGCTTTAGTGGCTTTGGACTGGTCGGGTGTGTCTTCGTAAAAGAATGAGGCTTCAAGCTCTTCCTGAAGGTAAGAATCGGTTGAAAAAGCAAAACCTTTTTCCTGCATGCGCTCAGCATAAAGTTTAACCAGATCGCGGGCAATATCCTTGACTTTCTGCTTGGCCTGGGCTTTCATTTTCTGCCATGCACCCGAACCTATTTTGCTCAGTTTTGGAGCTTCGCTGTCTTTCCCTCTGAATTTGGATATTTTGTGCAAGTTATGAATAGAAACGTAAACCAGTGCATTGTCTTTAAATACCAGCTTAATTTGCTCCTGCCACTTTCCGTTGATTTCAATTTTTTCCAGCCCGCCAAAAATACCGATTCCATGGTCAATATGAACAATATAATCGCCGGGTTTGAGCGAATAAAATTCATTGATAGTGAGACTTTCTGAATGCAGAAAGCGGTCACGGACTTTATGTTTGTAAAATTTATTGAAGAACTGATGTTCTGTATAACATGCAATTTTTAAATCGTTATCAACAAAGCCCTGGCTGATGGTGTTATTTAAAAATTTTACTTCAGAGCTTATTCCAAGATTGGTGAGAATATCAGTCAGGCGCTCCTGCTGGCTTTCCTGTTCAACCAAAAAGAAAATCTGATATTGTTCCTTCCGTTTTTGTGTGATGTCATCTTTCAACAGGTCGAAATTTTTGTTAAAAGAAGGCTGAACCATCGTGTTGAAAATAATGTGATGATCGGTGTGTTTGAGTGCTTGCCCGATTTCAACCCAAGTGTAAGTGTTTAGCTTTTCAAGCACTTCTTTGTGCGTAAAGGAAGGAATCTGACTTTTTTCTTCGTCATCGTGAATAAAGCGATCGGTCTGGAATTGTTTTATTTGTTGCTCAAAAAGCACTGAATCTAATGAGAAAATATAAGGTTGCTGACTAAAATAATCCAAAACACAGCCATTGAGTTCCTGCTGATAGTTTTCGCTCAGGTTTGGTGTTATTTGTATGTAATCGAGTTCATTTATACTGTTTTGGGTCTCATAATCAAAAGACCTCATGGAAGCAATTCTGTCGCCTCTGAATTCGATTCGGAACGGATTTTCGGCTGAATAAGAGAAGACGTCTATAATACCGCCTCTTCGGGCATATTGCCCCGGACGGTAAACGAAATCAACCCATTCGAACTGATAGTTGCTTAAAACTTCTTCGACAAACTCAATATCGATTTCTTCATTTATTTTAACGGGGAGAGTACTGTTTTTCAATGAGCCACTGTCAAGAACCTTTTCGCTGATGGCTTCGGGATATGTGATAAGCAGTATTTTGTCCGTACTGCATATTTTTTCGATGCATTCATTTCTTAAAATAACCTGTGTGTTGTCGAAATGCTGGTTTTTGAGTTTACGTTTATAAGATGACGGAAGATAATAAACATGTTCGCTCTCGCTGATATTGATCAGGTCTGTATAGGCATACATGGCCTGTTCCTTATCGGGATATATGATGACTACGCTTTTATCTACTTCCTGAAATAAGCCCGAAAGAACCAATTGTAGAGACGATCCGCTTAAATTTTTTATGAGCGTGTTTTTTTCGGGGTGTTTTTCTAAAATAAATAACAGTTCCCTTAGCTTGGGATGATTTTTATATAAATCTAAAAGCATGAAAAGATTAAGAACTAAATGATCATTTTTGTTAGTGCTATTACTGCATTCTCGATTCCATCATAAACCTGAGCCACAGATGAATTAAGCATATAGCAGGGGGTGGTGACAATTTTATTTTCAGGGTCAATAGCTATTTCGCCGTGGCTGGTGCTAACGTGTTTAGAGCCCATTTTTTCCAAATGAGCAGCTGTATCAAAGTCTTTACCTATAGTAAGCGAAATATTCCCCAAAACTTTGGATAAGATTACCGGCGAAATGCACAAAGCACCGATAGGCTTATTCTGTTTGGCAATATCTGTAATAGCTTTTTCAACTTCAGGCATAACTTTCATATGGTCGCCTTCGAAAGCGTAGTTAGATAGGTTTTTAGCAGATCCGAAACCACCCGGAATAATGAGTACGTCAAATTCTGAAGCTTTGAATGTGTTTAAAGGTCGAATTTTTCCACGGGCAATACGTGCTGATTCTACCAATACATTGCGTTTTTCGTTCATTACTTCTCCATTAAGGTGATTAATGACATGATGTTGTTCCATATCAGGAGCGAAAATTTCGTATTCTCCACCATGCTTTGAAATAGCAAGCAAAGTCAATGTAGCTTCATGAATTTCTGAACCATCATAAACTCCGCAACCGGATAGAACTACAGCAAATTTTTTTGTTTGTGCCATAAACCTTAATTTTGTTGTTCACGAAAATACAATATTTTTTTAAGATTTATTATGCTTAGAGTCTTTTTTGCCGTGCCTCTTCAGTTTGATAATGAGGTTCTGAAATTTTTCTCAGATACCCGCGAAGATTTCAAGGGTGAGCGCATTGTCTGGGTGAAACCCGAAGGAATGCACCTGACATTACACTTTTTTGGGGAACAAACGGACGAAATGGTTCAGAAAATTCTGCGACTTTCAGAAAATGAATTAAAAACAATGCAATCATTTTCGCTTCAATACATCAAGCCACTTATATTTGGAGGTATTCGCAATCCAAAAGTTATTGGGCTGGAGCTTTCATGCCCCAAAGAAATGACTATGCTTAAAAAGAAAGTTGATAATCTGGTGAAAATACTTGGTTTAGAAGTTGAAACAAGAGCTTTTGTTCCGCATTTGACCTTTGGCAGAGTGAAAGAAGCTCATCATTCAGCTTTATACGCTGACTATTTAAAGCAAACTATTTATTTACCTGAACTACCCATCAATAATCTGATACTTTATCAGAGTTTTCTGAGCCCACAAGGTGCTGTTTATAAAAGTTTATGGAAGAGTGTTTGAAATATATAAATTTATTTATACCTTTATAAATCAATTGAAAACGAATGAATTTAGCTTCTAAGATTAATAGAAATATTTATTATAAATATGCCGGTATTTGGTTCTTTTTTACTTTTATCGTAATGTGTATTTATATTGATTCAGAATCGTTTCCTTTATTAAATTTTATTTTAATAATAATTTGTATTATAGCCATCACTAGCTTAGCATTATTAATAAAAGTATTATCAATAAATAAGATTAAATTAGATAATGAGGTTATATCAATTTATAAGTTTAATAAGAAAAATGAAAAACATTTTTACCTAAAAGACACTAAAGAATTAAAATGGAACTTTGATTCAAGGATAAAGTCAGTTGCTCAAGATGTGATTTATAATAATTTTCAAGTTAGTGATAATACGTTTTTTATAGTTCACTTTACTAATGAAGTAAGCTTAAAGGTTAAGAAAAAGAATTATAACAATTACGCGGAATTAGTTCACTTTTTTCTTAGTTATTGTAAAAATCATAGTTTGCCAATTCATAAAGCTTAAACTATGTCTTCATTTTTTTCTTTTTGGCAGCGGGGAAGAGGACATTATTTAAAATAAGCCTGTATCCTGCCGAATTTTTTTGAAGGTCGAGTTTTGTGGGCGGGTCATATACAAAATGCTGGTAATCTTCGGGGTCGTGGCCTCCATAAAAAGTAAAAAAACCTTTGCCGTAAATGCCATACAAATAGCGGACTTCGTTCAGGGCTTTGTTTTCGCCCATGATAAGAACGTTAGGTTTAACGTAATCTTTTTTAAAAGCAGTGGTTTGTCCCATGAATCCCTTAATCAGGTTTTCGTGGTTCTGGCAAAGCATGGTTGGAACCTGATCCCATTTTGCTGAGAAGTCGAATAAAGTGAAATAATCGTCCTCCTGTTTTATTTTGCGAGTATGTGAGACATCAATATCAGAGTGTTCGTATTCGTATGGATTGGTAATTACCTTAAAGTTTCGAAAAGCTAAACAATTATCATAATTGAGTTTTGACTGTGCTTTGGGATCGGCTGGGTCACCATCAAAAGGAGTTTCGCAGATATCAGTTCCATCAGCTGCAATGGCAATGTCATATGTGTCTGTTGCTGAGCACATGGCAAAAAGAAAACCTCCGTTAAACACATATTGTTTGATGGTTTTTGCGACCAACAATTTTAGCTGAGAAACTTTTTGTAAGCCGAATTTTTCTGCTGTAGCTGTCTGGCGTTCCACATCGTCCTTGTACCACTGGGTGTTCTGATATGCAGACCAGAATTTTCCATATTCACCTGTAAAATCCTCGTGGTGCAAGTGCAACCAGTCGTATTTGCTCAGACTTCCGCGAATGATATCTTCATCATAAATAATATCATAAGGAATTTCAGCATAAGTAAGTACCAGCATAACGGCGTCGTCCCAGGGTAATTTGTTAGGTGGAGCATAAACAGCAATTTTAGGAGCCTTTTCGAGCTTTACAGCATCCATATTAATATCAGGCTGTGATATTTCATCAAGTATTTGTGCTGCTTTCGAGTCAGGAATTACTTCGTAACTTACTCCGCGGATATTACATTCGTTCTGGACTTTTACATTTTGCATTACCAGAAAACTGCCTCCCCTGTAATTCAGCAACCACTGAACTTCAACACCATTCTGCAATACCCAATAGGTTATTCCGTATGCTTTTAGATGGTCGGTCTGAGTTTCGTCCATGGGAATGAGCAGGTAGGAAGCGCGGCTTAAACTAAAGGCAAAAAGGAGGCTTAATATAATAAATACTCTTTTCATATAGAAATGCAAATATACATGTTTTAGAACGTAAAAAACAGGATTAGTTGTTAATATTCGTAAAATAGAATGTGCTGATTTATTAATCTTTAACACAGGTTTTGTGATTAGTAAATATTTATGTAGGTTTGCTGAAAAAAATATGATGGATTTTATTAATTGGTTTATAGATTTTGTATTGCATATAGACAAGCATTTAGTAGAAATTGTAGCAAATTACGAAACATGGACTTATCTTATTCTTTTTGCGATTGTATTCTGCGAAACCGGATTAGTTGTTACCCCTTTTCTTCCAGGCGACAGCCTGATTTTTGCATCAGGAGCTTTAGCCGCTGCAAATGATAGTCCTTTAAGTGTAACATTACTTTTGCTGACATTTTTCAGTGCTGCGTTTATAGGCGATAATACCAACTATTGGATAGGGCGTTTTCTGGGAGATAAAGTATATCAGAAGAATTATAAACTTATAAGCCGGAAAAATCTTGATAAAACCCATTCATTTTATGAACGTCA
>CAZDUU010000178.1:0-5359 GCA_964508675.1 uncultured Bacteroidales bacterium
ACTATTGGGATGGCGCTTCAGGTTGCCATGCAGGTGATTATGATGATGCTTGGGGCTGGTTTGTTGCTACTTCCACTTCAACAACTATTACTTATACTTCAACAGATGATGCCGTTTTAACCTTATTTGGATCTGCCTGTTCAACTTCAATGACTTCATTAGCCTGCGCAGACAATAATACTACAGGTAGTGAGACGATTACTTATGCTACCACTATTGGTAATACGTATCATGTGAGAGTTCAGTTATATAATTCAAATAACAGTATGAATGGTACTATCTGTGTTTGGTCACCCCCTGCCCCCGTTGCACCTGCTAATGATAATTGTTCAAACGCTACATCTTTACCCTGTGGAACAACTAATCTGGCTGGAACAACAGTTGGCACAGTAAGTGAATCGGCTCCTTCGGGTTGTGCTTCGAACTATGGCGTTTGGTACACTTTTACCGGTGACGGCCAAAGCGCAACTATCAGTTGTACTGCAGGATCGGGGTTTGACCACGAAATTGATATTTTTTCCGGGAGTTGTGGCTCTTTGTCCAATATTGCCTGTATTGATGATGCTTTAAGTGCAGGAACTGAAACCTATACTTTTACTTCTGTAAATGCGGTGCAATATTATGTATATGTAGCATATTATGGAGCCTCTGGCACAAGTTCAAATACCGGAACGTTTACTATTTCACGCAGTTGTGTGGCAATAGTAGATCCGTGTTCTTCAATTACAGATATTCCTGCTTGCGGCTCAAGCAATACAATAACTGCTAACTTAAGTGGAATTAGTAATTGGACGGGAGATTATTGTGGTTATTCCACATCCGGCGGTGAGAAAGTTTACAGTTTTACTCCAACAGAAACTGGGACGTATAGTATTGAAGTTACCTCGGCTTCCTCGTATGTGGAATATGGATGGGGTACTTCATGCAGTTCCACCGGATGGAATTGTGTAGGGGAAATAAGCTCTACCGGTAATTACGGGTCTATGATTTGGGCAGCAGGAACGACTTACTATATTGTGCTCGATAAATACTCAAGTGGTTCTACGACACATCAGTTCTATATTAAATGCCCCCCCACCTGTACCAGTCCCATGAATGAGGTTTGTGCAGGAGCAATGCCAATATCTCACTCGCAGATTGCATCTGGTTTTAATACGAGCGGACAATTCGGATGTACTGATGATTGTAGCGGACGTCCTTATTTTGACGTGTTCTACAAATACGATTGTACCTGTTCGGGAAGCTATACTTTTGATATGCGCAACAGTGATGGAGATACATATATGAAAATATATTCGGGGACGTGTTGTAGTGGAACACTTGTAGCATCAGATGATGACACTTACGGAGGAAGTGACCCGGAAATTACTACTACTTTGTCAAGTGGCACTACTTATTATATAGAATTAGGTTCTTATTCTTCAACCGGGGCTGAAAACGCAAATTATTATCTTTATGCATCAACAACATGTGGCTCAACTCCTTCTTCGAGTTGTACCTGGCAGTTATGTCTTGAAGACGATTATGGCGATGGTTGGAATGGTTCCTATGTCGATATGATTGTCAATGGAGTTTCTATTGGCCATGCAACTCTTTCGTCCGGTTATGGACCCACATGCTATAATATTCCTGTAAATGATAATGATGTTGTAAATTTGGATTTTGTAAGTGTTGGCACGAGCGACGATGAGTGTTATTATTATTTGTACAATTATGATAGTGATTTACATTACAGCGACGGTTATTATCCTGATGATTATACATTTACAGCTTTTTGTTCATTGGAACCTCAATATGGCCAGGATTGTAGCTATTGTCCTACCGTTTGCAGTGATGTTCAGATTAACGGAAATAGTGACGGACTGGGGTCTACCCAGGATTTAAACTCATCAAATGATGGTTGTTTGTCCTATGAACACCAGTCTCAATGGTTTTATTTCCAGGCTCAGACCAGTGGAACTATTGCGTTTACAATAACTCCTGATAACTATACAGATGATTATGATTTTGGAATATGGTCGGGAATTGTTTGTCCTCCGACGACTACTCCTATTCGGTGTTCATTTTCAGCAGTAGATGGGCCTACCGGTATGCTTGCGGGTTCGGGAGATAATTCCGAAAGTGCCAGCGGTGACGGATGGATTGAACCCATGACTGTTACTGCGGGTCAGACATTTACTGTACTTATTGATAATTATAGTGAAACGAATCTTCCTTATACATTAGACTGGATATTGACAAATGGCGCAACCCTGGATTGTGCTCCGCTACCGGTGAGCCTTGCTTATTTCAAAGGAATATGCAACAATGATATGAGTATTAAAGTAGTTTGGGAGAGTTTTTCAGAAGTAAATGTAGATAAATATCAGCTATACAGATCGTATGATGCAATAAATTTTGATTTTTTATACTCAGCAAAAGCAGCAGGAAATTCCAATAGATTAGTTAATTACAGTTATATTGATAAAGTTGCTTCTGACAAAACAATTTATTATCAGTTAAAATCGGTTGATTATGATGGGACTGAAATTTCATACAATATCATTTCGGTAAATTGTAATTCAACTTTAAACAACGTTACAATATTTCCAAATCCTGCTAAGGAAGGAGACGTTGTAAATGTTAATGGGAAATTTGATACGTTAACAATAACAGATATACTTGGTCAAAATGTAAATTATACTTTAGAAGGTAATTCAATTTATGGGTTATCAAAAGGGGTTTACCTTATCAAAGCAGATAATAAATATTTAAAGCTGATTGTAAATTAGTCGATTTGTCCTTTATATGCTCCTGAAAGATAAAAGTGTAACTGTAATCCCAATACGTTATAATACTGATTGATGCTTCCATAAAGGGAAAGCCCGATTCCCATATCATAGGTTAATTTATAGGTGTAATCAATTGTGCCAAATAAACCTGGTTTTGCAAAGCCCCGGTACCAATTAGATGTAGTTCCGTTGGTCCATTCGGTGTGGTCAAGAGTTGCACCGTATGCGTAACTTATCCCGCCAAAATATGCAAGATTGGACTTTTTATGTTCTTTTCTTTTGCCAACACACAAATAGATATCATTGAGTTTTTGAAGGGAAGGTTTTGTGAAAAACTCATCAGAAGAGACGTGGTATCCTAATTGAAAATAGAGTTTTCTGATTCTGAAACTGTAAGCCATGGTTGTGTTATATTCAACCTGTCCCAGCCAAAAATGATAACCAATACCCTGACTTATTTTAAGCCAGCTGGAGCCTCCTTTATAAATTTTATTTCCGATGATAAATTCTTCGTTGGTGCTGTCCTGTTGAGCTGAAGTACTGTTTGAAAATACAATCGCAATTATTACAATCAATAAATATTTATACGCTTTACGAATCATTTTATTTTTTGGACTTTTTTACATAATCGGCAGCCTGTAAAAGTTTTTCATACCATTCTTCGCCAAAGTATTGAATCAGAGCATTTTTACATACTTCATACACATGAAGTTTCGCTATCTTGCCTTTTTCAATAGCCGGTTTACAAATGTTCCAGGCGTGATAATTAACGGCAATAAACGAAGAATATTTTGTAAGTCTGATGGGATATAAATAACATGAAATGGGTTTCCTTATACTGCTTTGTTTATTCTCAAAGGCTTTTTCAATTCCACAGAAAGCAATACCGTTTTCGAAGCATGTAAAGACACATTCCTTATTATTGTTAAGTTGTGTGACTTTATCACCATCACTGTCAATAAAGTAGAATCCAAATTCTTTAATGGTAATGGCTGATTTTTCTGGAATAAATTTTAAAATATTTTCCAGGTTTGATTCTATTTGCTCTACTTCGTTGTCTTCGAGTGGCGCGCCGGAATCTCCTTCAATACAACAGGCTCCTTGACATTGCTTTAAATCACAGGCAAACGCTTGTTCAAAAACATCCAGACTAATTACAGTATGGTCAATCTGTATCATTCAACTAATGCTTTTCCGGTCATTTCTTTGGGTATTTCAATTCCCATTACGGTTAAGATTGTGGGAGTAACATCTGCTAAAATACCGGGTTTTATCGTTTTGTACTGTTTTGAAACTAAAATGGAAGGAACCGGATTTAGTGAATGAGCAGTATTGGGACTCCCATCAGGGTTGATTGTATAGTCGGCATTTCCATGGTCGGCAATAATTAAAACTTCGTAACCATTAGCTTGGGCAGCTTTGATAACTTTCCCTACGCAATCATCAACAACTCGAACGGCCTTGGTGATAGCTTCATATACACCGGTATGTCCAACCATATCACCATTTGCAAAATTAATACAGATGAAATCGTTCCCTTGTGCATTTATTTCATTCAATAGGTTTTCACAAACAACCGGAGCACTCATTTCGGGCTGTAAGTCGTATGTTGCAACCTTGGGTGAAGGTATCAGAATCCGTTTTTCATTTTTAAAGGCTTCTTCATGACCACCTGAGAAAAAGAAAGTAACATGAGGATATTTTTCTGTTTCGGCAATACGGAGTTGTTTTAACCCCAGGTTTGAGATTATTTCACCCAGTGTGTTATTTACATTTACATTGTCAAAAAGTACTTCTATTCCTTTAAAACTTTCGTCGTAACGGGTCATGGTAAAATAGTGCAGCGGAATGGTATGCATGTCGAATTCGGGCATGTCTTTTTGGGTAAGTACCGTCGAGATTTCCCGCAAACGGTCGGTTCTGAAATTGAAGCAAAGGAAAACATCTCCTTCTTTTATGGTGGCTTTGGGCTTATCTGATTCATCAACAAATACAACCGGTTTTATAAATTCATCGGTAACTCCTTCATCATATGATTCCTGCATTGCCTGTAAAATATCGCTCGATTTTTTTCCAATTCCTTTTACCATTGCATCATAACCCTGCTTTACACGTTCCCAGCGTTTATCCCTGTCCATGGTATAATAGCGTCCGGAAAGTGTTGCTGCATAAGCACCTGTTGGTTGGATACGTTCAATAACTTCTTTTACAAAGTGAATTCCGCTGTGAGGATCAGTATCCCGACCATCAGTCAGAAAGTGTATGGCAATGTCTTTTACTCCATTCTGGTGAGCCAGTTCACACAAACGAATTAAATGATTCTGATGCGAATGGACGCCTCCATCACTTACAAGACCTATAAGATGAAAAGTTGTGTTATTTTCTTTGGAAAGTTTAAAAGCTTTTAGCAAGGTTTTATTTTTGTCAATTTCGTGTTCCTTGATGGCTTTGTTTATTCTTACATAATCCTGATAAATTACTCTGCCTGCTCCGATATTCAGGTGTCCAACTTCGCTGTTTCCCATTTGTCCTTCTGGAAGACCTACATTTTCTCCCAATCTATTTCTTGCGGTCCCGCAATAGATGAC
>CAZDUU010000179.1:0-5350 GCA_964508675.1 uncultured Bacteroidales bacterium
GCTATCTACACTATCCTGAACTGCAATAAAAACAGCGCTATCGGTCATGAATGCTTTATCAGGATTTTCATAGTATTTACCATAATTACCGCGAATAATCATGTTATTGGTACTGTCAATGAGTTGAACATTTTTAGTTGCAATGCCATATTGTTTTCCACGGTCATAAAAGAGACTGTCGCCTTTGAGGAGTTTCTTTTTACTCCACAAATAAGCATTTTTACTAAACCGGCTGATATCTTTTTTTGTGTCGTACCATCCGTTTTCGCAATAAATCAGGTTAGTATCGCTGATGATTTTTGAAGGTCCGTAAAAAGTTGAAATTCCTGTTTGAATGTTGTATCGAAGTGAATCGCTAAACATTTTGTATTGAGGATTGGTAAGAATAACTTCTTTAACTGCTACAAAATCGCGGAGTTGGGCATAATAATATCCCCATCGGCTGACTAAAACACTTTCGTTGCTTACAATTTTTCCGTAATTGAAATAATAGGCTACACTTGTATTTCTATCATAATTTAGTGAATCGCAGTAAAGTGTTGCCCTTTTATGAATAAGGGTCACTTCCCTGCGTACTCTGGCTGTTTTTGTATTTCCGGAGTAGCTGATATATTTGCCATATAAATTGATTGTATCGCTGAAATTGACATGAACATTGCCATACATTTGAACATCATTTTGTTCTGTATTGTAAAAAGCGCTGTCACAGGTAAGTACAGCATTGTCGTGCATTAAAGTCACATTGCCTACCAGATGACGGATATTTTTCCCATACCGGGCTTCATCGTAGTCAATCATATCAGCATTTACCAACTCAATTTTTTTAACTCCCTGAGCTGTTACAATGAAAGGCAATAAAACTAAAATGATAAAAAATAATCGCATTTTAATGCTTTAAAAGTTCGTCAATGAGCATATCGTTAGTAATGCCTTCAGCTTCTGCCTGATAATTTCTGATTATACGATGGCGCAAAACCGGATGCGCTACCGCTTTAATGTCTTCAATATCAGGACTGTATTTCCCGTTTAAAAGTGCATTTGCTTTGGCGCCAATAATCAGATATTGTGAAGCACGCGGGCCGCTTCCCCATGTAATATATTTTGCAGCCAAAGAATGTGAATTCGGCCTGTTGGGACGTGTGCATGAGGCAAGATTAACAGCATAGTTCAAAACATTGACATTCACCGGAACTTTGTAAATGAGTTTCTGAAAATAAACAATATCTTCTGCCGATAAAATCTGACTGACGCTTGCTTCCTTCAGGCTGGTAGTCTGGTCAACGATTGAAACTTCTTCTTCAAACGAAGGATAATCGAGTAAAATATTGAACATAAAGCGATCTAACTGAGCTTCGGGCAAGGGATAGGTACCTTCCTGTTCAATGGGATTCTGGGTTGCAAGAACGAAGAAAGGTTCTTCGAGTAAAAATTGTTTTCCGGCAGCAGTAACTGATTTTTCCTGCATGGCTTCCAAAAGAGCTGATTGGGTTTTGGGAGGTGTACGGTTTATTTCGTCAGCTAATAAAAAGTTACAGAAAATAGGTCCCTGAATAAATTTGAATTTTCTGCTTTCGTCCAGAATTTCACTTCCGACAATATCCGATGGCATTAGGTCTGGAGTAAACTGAACACGGTTATATTTTAAACCCAAAGCTTTTGCAATGGTCGTTACAAGCAATGTTTTAGCTAAGCCCGGAACTCCTATTAATAAACAATGTCCTTTTGAAAACAAGGCTGTGATAACTTCATTAATAACCTGATCCTGCCCCACAATAATTTTCTGTATTTCTTTTTTTAGCTGGACATGGGCATCCTGAAGTTGCTTTACCGCTTGTATATCGTCTGATACCTGAATCATATTCTACAACTTGATTAAATTAAATTCGCACTTTTTAAAATCGTCGTCAATGGTGAAGTATGTGGATTTCATTTTGTTTAATATCCATTTCTTTATGGCATCCTGCTTCATGTATTCCTGAGCCAATTGCTGAATGTAATTATAGTCATCGTTCAGATTGGCTTTGTGAGCAGGATAGCGGTTTTTTAATTTTATGATTTTATAACCTCTTTTTCCTTGTTCATTTGAATATTCAAAAGGCTGACTTGTCTGTCCCGGTTTTAAATTTGAAATTTGCTTAGCTGTTGCCTGATCTAACTGGTCTATATCAAAACGGGTGGTGTTGGTTGCCTGGTTTACAGCTATTCCTTCGTTGTAAGCAGTATTTTTATCCATGCTGTATTGAGTCGCTGCTTTTGAAAAGGTTATGGAATCGCTTAAAATCTTTTGGTAAATGTTTTGAATCAATTTTCCGGCCTTTGCCTGTTCTTCGTAGCTGCTTTTTATTGTCAGCAGAATATGCCGTGCATTGATTTGCTCGCCGCGGCGCTCAATTAATTGAATGATATGAAAACCATAATCTGTTTCAACGATGGGAGATACTTCACCTTCTTTTAATTTGAAAGCAGCCCCGGAAAATTCGGGAACCATATCACTACGACTGAAAAAACCCAATTCGCCTCCATGTAATGCACTTCCGGGATCTTCGCTATATAAAACAGCCAGAGTGGAGAAGTTTTCTCCCTTAAGGATACGTTCGCGAATATCATTCAGCTTGGCTTTGGTTTCCATTTTTTCTTTATCGCTAATAGTGGGCATGATTACGATTTGCTGGTATTCAACCTGTTCGTTGATAGTTGGAATACTGTCTGCCGGCATGTTTTTGAAAAAATTACGAACATCAGTAGGTGTAACTTTTATTTTTCCTGTGATTTTTTCCTGCATTCTTTCTGCAAGCATTTGTTTACGGAGCGATTTACGTAAATCGGCTTTAATGTCGATAATTGATTTATTGAAATATTCTTCAAGCTTCTTCTCACTGCCAACCTGGCTTATAAAATAACGAAGACGACGTTCCATTTCATTTTCAACTTCTTTTTCTCCAACTGAAACGCTGTCTATCTCTGCCTGATGAATCAAAAAATTCTGAAAAATCAGTTCTTCAAGTATGTTGCATTTTAAGTCAATATTATCGTATTTGCTTTTATCAGGAGTTTGATAATATTGGTTTTCAACATCGCTTAATAAAATGGCATTATTCCCAACAACAGCCACAACCTTGTCTATAACAGGCTTCTGAGCCTGAATATTGCTTATTAAAAGCAAGCTTATAAAGGGAAGAAGTATTTTTTTCATTTTTGTAATTTTTTCAATTTAAAAAAACAGGTCTGTTTGAATATTCCATCCATAGCCTTTGCAAAAGAAAGAGAAAATAAAGTATCTGTTTCTGATATGTGTACGTTTATTTTCATGGATAATAAAATTCAACTTTATTTTTTTTCTGATAGTCTTCCAGGGATTTGTTTTCAAGCTCTTTTAAAAGTTTTAATTTTCTTTGAATCAGGATATCCGGAATAACAACTTGTTTTGCTCCCCATTCCTTGGGCATAAGTTCCCCTTCAGGCTTAAAGTCTTTAATGTGAACCAAATACACAAAATTGGTATCATTGGCTTCAATAGAGCTGTTATTTTTTAGAAAATCGTTTTGATTGTTGATATTGTTTGGCAAATAGCTTAAAACTTTATCAAAACTAACCCAGTCATCATTAAAATCATTGCATTGGTAAGCGTATTTATTACAGATGACGTCAATTGCTTTTATGTCCTGCACTTTTTCACTTTTGTATATCTGGCGAAGCCTGTTTAATTGGTTAAAACTTCTTGGCACCTGAATGAAAAAAGCTTTAACGATGTTTTCGTTTAAAGTCAATTCATTTTGGTGATTGGTATAATATTCTTCAATTTCAGCATCACTTACATTGGTATCCAGGTGCTGTGCAATATAAGCCTGCTGATAACGGTAAATTAATAAATTTGATTTAAAATCTTCCAGTTCTTTGCTAATGTCAAGCTGCTCGGGCGAAAGATTATTCTCTGCCAGCTCAAGCATTACTTTTCTTTTAGCCCAGTTTTGAGCAAAATTTTGGATAATGGCAAATGAATCTTCTTTATTATTTGCATCAATCAAAAGTTCGGATAAGTCAGATTTAAGTAAGTATGAGTCAAAAGCACGGGCAATGGCTTTTTCATTTGGGGTATTTTCGGGTGCCTGATTGCACGACCATAATCCCAAACCAAAAGCTGTTGCCCATGATAATAAGATGATATTTTTTAATGACACCGTTTTTATTTTACCTGTTTTAAAACGTCATCAAATACCTTTATCGTATATTTTTTGCGCAATTCATCAATCCATTGTTTTTCGAGTGCTGATTGATAATCGGCTGTTACAACACCTTTTGTTTCGCTTAAAAGCTTCGGCTGTGGCGGAACCATACTGTTGATGTAGATAACCAGTTTTTTGTCGTCAAATACCGTATATTTTTTATTCTGTGTTTTATCTTCGTTGAAAGCAATTTTATCAATACCGGGCATTTCGCCTTTGCTGATCAGCTTGGTTTCTCTCTTGGTTACGCAGGTGTCTTTTTTATTCAGACCTTTAATGATTTCATCAATGCTGAGTTGTTTTTTATTATTGTCAATAGCTTTCAGCAATGCATCTTTACATTTGTCATTGGAATAGTTAATCCAGATAGCTTCTGCACGTGTATCCCACATGTATTTGTTTTTGTTCTTTTCGTAAAATTCTTTTAAACCGGTAGTGTCTTTGATAGCTTTAGACCAAACCATTTTATCGGTTAAATCGAATAGTAAAATACCATCATGATATTCCTGTAATAAATTTGCAAATTGAGGATATTTCTTTTCGAGCCTTACATCTTCGTAAGCTGCAATTTTATCACCTTCCCAGTTTTTGTAGATTTGTTTTGCTAATTCTTTTGCTGCATCGTTATTTGAAGTAACTTTAGTTTTTGATTTATAGGATGACAGGAATTTTGCAAACTGAGCCTGAGTATAAGAAGAATCTTTAAGAGTAAAAATAACTTTATCAAGCTTTACGTTTGCCGGAACTTTAAAATTGCCGCTCATAAGGGTGGTATCAACAAGTTTTATTACTTCATCAAAAGCTTTTTTGTTAAATGTATAAGCATAATCTTTTTTCAGTTTTTCGATTAAAACGGATTTGCTCTGTTGAGCTCTGGGGTCTTTAGCAATTTTTGATACTAAATCGTTGCGTTCATTTTCAAATGAAGCGATTGGGCGTGTATCGGTTTTTTTAATAATATGAAATCCGAAAGCACTTCTGAATGGTTTTGTATATTCTCCTGCTTTTGCATCAAATGCTGCTGATTCAAATTCGGGGACCATACGGCCTGTTCCAAACCAGGGAAGTTCGCCCCCACGTTTTGCAGAAGCTTTGTCGTCTGAATAATCCATGGCTATTTTAGCGAA
>CAZDUU010000180.1:0-5333 GCA_964508675.1 uncultured Bacteroidales bacterium
GATGCTACACAATCTACGACTGCTTACCAGTCAAGCATTTTGGTTCCATCACCACAAGCCATGCAATACACTGTTAATTCAACAAATGTAACCTGCCCTGGCGCTTGTAACGGATATGCAGAAGTCATTATTTCTAATGGTACACCACCCTATCAGTTTGTTTTAAATGGAGATACTAACACAACCGGAATTTTCACAAACCTTTGTGCAACAAGTTATTATCCTTACATTACAGATGCTAACGGATGCTATTTATATGATGCTAGTATTTTTATTTCACAGCCAGAAACTTTAAATGTTTACATGAATGGAAGTAACCAGCCTGGGGATTGTAGTGCTCAAGACGGAATGTTGTCTGTTAACGTGTATGGTGGGACATCGCCTTATACATACTTGTGGTCAAATAATGTCACAGATAGTGTAATTAATAATCTTGCTACCGGAATTTATCATTTGACAGTAACGGATATTAATGGATGTAGCGAAACCAGTCACTTCACTTTAAATCCCTTTAACTCCAGTCTGGCCATTTCAGCATGGAATCAACCGACCTGCTTTGGACAAAGTAATGGTAAAATTATCGTTAGCGATTTTCTGCCAGTAGGAACAGAGCCCTTTTATTTAACATGGACCGACGGAACAAACATTCTGATGCAGGACACTTTATTAACTTCACAAAGCCCTGCTGATACGTTAACGAACGTTCCCTCCGGAGACTATTATTTAACTTTAACTGACAACTCAGGTTCCTGTCATTTATATGGCTTCACACACCTAACACAACCCGATTCCATTAAAATATTTGAAAGCTATATAAATAATGTAAGTTGCTATGGTCAACATAATGGTATGATTAATATATATGTAGAAGGCGGGAATGGAGGACAAGGTTATTTCTATAACTGGAGCAACGGTGCTACAAATAATTATTTGGATACTTTATATCCGGGGACATACAGTGTAACTGCTTCAGATATCCTCGGTTGCTACAATACTGCTACGTTTACTATTACGCAGCCCGATCCTTTTACTGCAAATGTAACACCTGTAAATATCAGTTGTTTTGGTGCCAATGACGCACACCTTTTAATTAATCCCCATGGAGGAAGTGCACCATACTTCTTTACTTTAGATTCTATTAATTCATACAATTATCAAACATTAAATGATTCTATCATTTGGTTGGACTCTATCGGAACTTATAATATTTTCATAAAAGACGGTCATTATTGCGATACCCTTGCATTTTATAACCTTCAGGTGACAGAACCTACTGCTTTACATATGACATACAGTTATACTAATCCGACCTGCTTAAACAATGACGGGTCAATCGTACTCTCAGGAGAAACAGGCTCAGGAACTCCGCCTTATTCACTCTTTGTTGATAATAACCAAATTACAACCAGTTTAGATAATATTGGTGAAGGATCTTACAACCTTTCTGTTATTGACTCCAGAGGGTGCCAGGTTGATTCAACCCTAACGCTTACAAAATTAAGTCAATTACCAGTAATTAAAGGAAATGTTCTTTTTAACCTGTCGCCAGTTGATAGTATTAAAACTTTATTATTAATACCCGGCCAATTTGGAGCTGCTCAAATGGATACATTAATGTATAATTTCGGTTCTTTCTTCTATTTCACAGACTTAATGCCCGGAAGCTATTTCTTAAAGGCAAATTATTTTGGACAGTCACTTGATGTTCAAAATACATATTACAATGATAAACTATACTGGACCGATGCTGATACTATTAATGTTGCCTGCAATGACACTCTGAATGCTGACATTCACTTGATATCAATGCCTGTAACAATTGGAACCTGCGATATATCAGGCTATGTGAGATTTGTAAACCAAGGAACTAAAGCTGCCAGCGAACCTGTACCAGGAGCAGAGATTGCAGTTGAACAGGTACCCGGGCCAACTACTATTAAAATGACATTGACAGATAGTACCGGCTTTTATAATTTATCAGATTTACCCGATTTGCCAAACTGTAACCTAAGAGTTGAGATACCCGGATTTCCTATGCTCAGCACATATACAGGTTTATCATTAAGCGCAAGCGCTTCAGATTCTTTGTCAAATATGAACTTTATCGTTGACACTGCTACTGATGGAGGAATTATGATTGATACTATTTTATGGGCTAATTCATTAAATAATTTCCCGGCCAAAATTATTATTGCTCCTAACCCGCTTATTTCACAATCAAATGTAGATGTTTATTTAAACAATGCTGAAAATGTAAACATTAAAATTATTAATGTACAAGGAAATACCGTTTATACATTCTCACCACAAATTTTTGAAAAAGGTAAAAACAGCTTTATTCTTCAAAAGAACCAAATACCTTCATCAGGAATATATTACCTGGTGGTTCAAACGCAGAAATACTCATATATAAAGAAGTTTATTAAGCAATAAAATAAAAAAGGGAGCGATGCTCCCTTTTTTATTTACATTATTGTAAATTAGTCTTTTAGCAATTATTTTTGATTTAATAACATACTCTGTTGTTTTTTTATCTATATTTGAGAGTTTAAAAATTATTCATATTATGAAAATGCATATTCTTTTTTTAGTAGCGTTTACTTTTATAAGTTTTTTTGCTAAAGCTCAATTCACTGTTAATGATTCAATTGTTCCGGCATACTGCTTTAATAATGATGGTAAAGTTCTTATTAGCATTTCTGGTGGCCAAGAACCCTACACGGTTTTATATCAATTTTCCCCATACGACAGCATAGCAGGAATTTATTCAACTGATACGTTAGCTATTGAAAATCTTTCTTCCGGATTTTCAGGAACAATTGTTATTTACGACGCAAATAACACCCAAATGACTTATAATTTCAACCTTCCTTATCTATCAAGCCCAAATGCATCAATTGATTCTATTTTTGATCCAACATGTAATGGAATTTGTAATGGAAAAGTTTTTATTTCAGGTTATAATGGAACACCACCATATAACATAGGAATTAGCAATCAGGGACCTGCTGCTTTTCTTAAATCAACAAATGAATTTGACAATTTATGTGGAGGATATTATAATGTATATATTAGTGATGCTTGTGGAATTTCAAATTCTTCAAATTTTTATATAAATACTCCACTAACAGCAGGACTTTATGTAGACATTCGGAATAATATTACAAATTGCACTTCAAATGATGGAAGTATATATGCAGGAGTTGAAAGTAGTGATACCACCTATACTTTTTTATGGTCCAACTCACAAACAACTGACACCATATACAACATCGGACCTGGTATTTACGGTGTAACCGTAACAAATTCAGCAGGTTGCTCCGAATCAAGAACATACGAGTTTAATATTTCAGGGAGCTATGCCACCGTTACTGATCTGCAGCAACCTTTATGTTATGGACAAAGCAACGGAATATTAACTGTAACAGGAATATTACCACCTCAAGACATGAATCCGCCTTATACATATTTCTGGAATCAGGTGGAGGGGACAGATACCATAAATAATGCACATGCAGGTGATTATACAATAGAAGTGCATGATCCTGTTAGCGGATGCTCTGTATTTGCAACTTACACTTTATACCAACCAGATAGTATTTACTTAACAAATGAATTCAATAATAATAATTGCTGGGGTGATTCAACAGGATGGGTTAGTATTTATTCAGTAATGGGAGGTACTTATCCTTACGTTTATCTATGGAATAACGATACCATATATGACCAATACAATCTTAATTTTTATAATTTACCAATGGGAACCGATACATTTACAGTTATTGATGCAAATGGGTGTCATTATAATAAAATCTTCAACATTACCCAACCCGACTCTTTTTATACTCACTTAACAAAATTTGATGTATCATGTTTTGGATTTAACGATGGGCACACCATCATTCATAGCTATGGCGGAACACCTGAATATCATTATTTCATTGACACCTTAAATTATGATAATGCCTATAACCAATTTTATATGGATAGCATTTCATTATCCCTGTCAATTGGTCAACATAGAATTTATTCTATAGATTATAACTATTGCCGGATAGACTCATTTGACTTAGAAATACTAGAACCTACGAAACTTGTTGTAGATACAGTTGGAATTGTAAACCCCACCTGTTTAAATAACGACGGTAGTATTTACTTTGATGGAAATGGAGGAACTCTGCCATACACATTTTTGATTAACAGCAATAATGCATCCAATAATAATACCGGCTTACCGGGATCACAATATTTAGTTGAAGTTACAGATGCAAATGGATGCATTAGTGACTCAACTGTAAGTCTTGTAAGGCTTAGTCAGCCTCCTGTAATTAAAGGAACAGTTTTGTTTAACTCACAATTAATAGATAGTTCAAAAGTAATATTATTGGTTCCCGGTCAGTTTGGAGCTGCACAAATGGATACTCTTACTTTTAGTCAGGGCTCAGCATTTAACTTTGCAAACTTAACACCCGGTGAATATTTCTTAAAAGCTGTTTATTTCGGACAATCGCAAAATGCATTAAGTACTTATTATAACGATAAATTATACTGGAGTGATGCCGATACTATTCACGCTAACTGCGATGATACCTTGACTGCTGATATTAATTTGGCATCCTTACCCACCACTTCAGGCAGTTGTGATATTTCAGGATATGTTAGATTTGTATATAATTATGGAACCAAAGCGGCCAGCGAACCTGTTCCCGGGGCTGAAATTGCTGTTGAACAAGTTCCCGGACCTACCACAATCAAAATGGCCTTAACTGATAGTACCGGTTTTTATAACCTATCTGATTTACCTGATTTACCAAATTGTAACTTAAGAGTCGACATTCCGGGATTCCCTATGCTAAGCACATACACAGGACTTTCTTTAAGTGCAGGTAGTAATGACTCCTTAGGAAATATGAATTTTATTGTAGATACCACATTATTTGGAGGTATTATGGTAGATTCTGCACTTTGGGCGAATCCGTTAATCAATAATACTGCAAAAGTTACTATTTCCCCTAACCCATTCTCGACACAGGCAAATATTGATATTTACATAAATAACGACGAAAAAGCTAACATCAAGGTTATAAGCTTACAAGGAAATACTATTTACACTTTCACACCACAATATTTGCAAAAAGGGAAAAATGTCTTGACTCTTCAAAAGAGTCAGGTTCCAGTTTCAGGTGCTTATTACCTGATTATTCAAACCTCAAAATATACTTACGTAAAGAAATTTATTAAACAGTAAACAAAAAGGGGTTCTGATCAGAACCCCTTTTTTGTAGCGAGAGCCGGGATTGAACCGGCGACCTCATGATTATGAATCATGCGCT
>CAZDUU010000181.1:0-5327 GCA_964508675.1 uncultured Bacteroidales bacterium
AACGGCAGGTTTAGAACTTGTGTTGCGTTGGTTTGGCGTAAAAGAAGGCGACGAAGTTATAGTGCCTGCTTACACCTATTGTGCTACGGCAAATGTGGTTGTTCACTGCGGTGCAAAACCTGTCATGGTTGACATTAATAGCGACGATTTTTGTATTTCGCTTCAGGCTATTGAAAAAGCCATTACCAGTCGGACAAAAGCAATAATTCCGGTTGACATTGCAGGTTTAACATGCGATTATGATGCAATCAATCAATTGGTTAATCAATGTCAAATAAAGTCTTTGTTTAAGCCTGAGACTGATGAACAAAAAATTCTTGGAAGAATATTGGTTTTGGCTGATGCCGCGCATTCTATGGGTGGCTGGTATAAAAACCGCCGTGCCGGCTCTTTGACTGATGTAACTGTATTTTCGTTCCATGCTGTAAAAAATCTCACTACAGCTGAGGGTGGAGCTATTGCGTTAAATCTTCCTGAACCATTTGACAATGAAGCCATTTATCGTTTTTTATGCACTTATATGCTACATGGGCAAAGCAAGGATGCGTTAGCTAAAATGCAAAAGGGAGCATGGAGATATGATGTCATTGATGCCGGATATAAGGCCAATATGACGGATATTCTGGCTTCAATCGGTTTGATTGAACTGGAACGCTATGACGATGATACTTTGGTTCAACGTAAACATGTTTTCGATTTATACCAGAAAGCATTTAAGGGTTGCGAATGGGCTAAGCTTCCTGTTTTTGAGGACGAGCATCGCAAATCATCTTACCATGTTTATCTGTTGAGAATCAGAAATATAAACGAGGCTCAACGTGATGAGATCATTCAGAAGATTTTTGATAAAGATGTTTCGGTAAATGTGCATTTTCAACCTCTGCCTTTGCTAAGTGCATATAAAAACAGGGGTTATAAAATGACCGATTATCCGGTTTCATTTGATAATTACCAGCGCGAAATCTCATTGCCCGTATTTTATGATTTAACGGATGAAATGGCAGAGACAGTTATTAAGGCTGTTAAAGATTCGGTGGCAGAAGTTATTTCAAAAAAATAAAGCATGTTTACCCGCTTATTCGATATCATTTTCTCTTTTCTAACGCTTGTCATACTTTTACCTTTTTTCATTCTGGTGGCTTTGTGCATAGTGACAACTTCCAAAGGTGGCGTTTTTTACAAGCAGATCAGGGTTGGGAAGAACGGCAAACCATTCAGCCTGCTGAAATTCAGGACTATGCATTTAAATGCGGATCAGCAGGGACTTTTAACTTTAGGTAATGATAAAAGAATAACCACTGTTGGTAACTTTTTGCGCAAATATAAATTAGATGAATTGCCTCAGTTTCTTAATGTATTACTAGGACAAATGAGTATTGTAGGCCCAAGGCCCGAAGTTCTAAAATACGTTGAAATGTATAACGAAGGTCAGAAAAGAGTTTTATCTGTAAAACCGGGTATTACTGATTATTCATCATTAATTTATTTTGAAGAAAGCAGTGCATTAGGTAAAGCAGATAACCCTGAGAAACATTATATCGAAGTGGTGATGCCTCATAAGATTGAATTATCGTTGGAATATGTAAAGAAAAAAAATCTTTGGTTTGACATAAAAATCATTTTCTGGACTTTCTTAAGAATATTGGGAATCAAATTTAAAATCAAATAATTATGGCTATCGATATCGTTTTCAATCCTTTGGAACAGTATCATATTGAACATGTTTTGTTCGACTTTAACGGCACTTTGGCAGTAGATGGTGAAATGATTGAGGGAGTGGAACTAATGCTGAAAAAGCTTGCTGAACATGTCAGTGTCCATGTAATAACGGCTGATACTTTTAAAATGGCGGCCGAAGAACTTAAAAAGGTTCCGGTTAAACTCACTATTATCAAAAGTGGTCAGGAAAAACAGCAGAAGTTATTTTATCTTGAAAATATTGGTCGCGATAAATGTATTGCTATTGGAAATGGCACTAATGATGCCATGATGCTGGCAAAAGCGCCTATCAGCATTGCTGTTATCCAGGCAGAAGGAACATCGCAGGAAGCTATCAGCGCGGCAAAAATTGTCTGTTCTTCTATTCTGGATGCTATTGCCATGTGCCTAAAGCCCAAATGCATTGTTGCAACACTGAGAAAGTAGTTTAATTTAATCCTAATTGTTTCAGGTAGCTAATTAATATTTGCGGCTGAATATTGCCTGCATCAATAATTAGGTGAGCCTTATTGTAATATTTTTCTCTTTCAATGATTTTATTTTGAATCCAATGCTCAAGTTCTTCGTTATTTAACGACTTGGTTAAAGGTCTTACAATATGCGAGTTTGCAATCCGGTGTGCCAGTGTTTTCGGATCCTGTTTCATATATATTACGGTGCCTTTTTGCAACATTAGTAAGAGATTATCATTAAAACAGGGGGTTCCGCCACCGGTAGAAATTACCGCATTGCATGATTTATTGATGATCTGTTTTAAAACATCGGTTTCGTAATTTCTGAAAGCATCTTCGCCTTCGTTTTCGAAAATAGAGTTAATGGTCTTCTGGGTTTGATCTTCAATATATTTATCCAGGTCGTAAAAATCAAAATGCAGATAATTGGCTAATTGTTTTCCGAAGGTGGATTTACCGCTTCCCATAAAGCCAATTAAAAAATATCGCATTTTAAAAATCGAGTTTCATTTGTTCAATTTGATCGGGATCAATGGGTTCAGTGGGAGCCGAAATATCGTTCAAATCCATTATTTCCGGGTCTTCAATTTCTTTGATTTCAGGTTCAGGATCATCTTTTTTCAAAGGTTCAAGCCATTCCAGTTTTGATATTTCATAGGGGCTTAATCTTTTTCCTATAGCCTTATCGTTCTTTATTCCAATAAAGGTTTCTACATCTACAATATCTTCCGGTCGGTTTTTGTGTTTCCCGCCATAGGTAATGCTTAAACGTGGATACGAATCAGTATTGAACTGTATAAGCCTTGATTTTGAATGATCGCTTATAATCTGAATTAGCTTATCACTTGTGTCGGGTTTAAAGCGCTTGATATAATGGAATCCGGATTCTCCGTCGAAATAAACCAACGTAATGACACGGGTAGGTCTGAATTTTTCCATGAAAATCATGTCATCTTCAAAGTGCACATTGATGTCAGGCGGGTAAGTTCTGTAGTTTCCCGATTGCGTAATAATCAGAATGCGGTCATTGTCGTTAAATAATCCGAGGTCTTGTCCCAGATTATCAGTATTTAAGCGTTTTACCTGATCGTCGAAGAATAGGTGTACTCCGTGATTTTTTGAATAAACTTTATCCTTAAGCTGGACTTTGTGAATTTCGTGACGGGTAATCATATTTCCCTGTGCTCCGCGTCCTTTTATGGCATAATCTGCAAAATTGACTTCCAACACCAGTTTTTTTAGTTTTGGTTTTGGTTTCAATAAAATGCGGACCATTTCCGTTTCGTTGTAATGATTGGCCGAGAACCACAAGATTTTACTTCCATCAGTTCCCTGGCTTGCATGATAAACTTTGTCGCGGGTGATTCCGGTAACCTGAAAACGCTTTAAATAAACAGGCCCAAATTTCCCGTCTCTGTATAGAACATGATAAGTGGTGTGCTTATCATTTTTTCTAAAAACGTTAACATATATAATGTTTTTGCCGAAAAATGCCTTTTCAGTCACTTTTGAAACAGCATAAGTTCCATCGGCCATAAAAACAATGATATCATCAATGTCTGAACAATCGCATACAAACTCATCTTTCTTTAATCCCAGTCCCACAAAACCTTCTTCACGGTTTGCATACAATTTTGCATTGGCAATGGCAACACGTGTGATTTCGATATTTTCAAAACTGCGGATTTCGGTTTTACGTTCTTTGCCTTTACCGAAAGTCTTCTTTATATTTTTGAAATAGTTGATAGTGTAGGGAACAATATTAGCCAAATGGTTTTTAATTTCTTCCATATTGGCTTCTAAATCCTTAATACGCCTGTCTGCTTCGAATGAATTGTATTTTGAGATACGCTTAATATGTAATTCCAGCAATTTAATGACATCATCATTTGAAATAGGTTTAAAAAGCTTGGGTTCAAAAGGAAGAAGAGCTTTGTAAACAGTTTCCAAAACGAGTTCCCATGTTTCTATTTCTTCAATCTGGCGATAAATTCTGTTTTCGATAAATATTTTTTCGAGCGATGAGAAATGCCATTCATCCTGAAGTTCCTCTAGTTGTATTTCCAGTTCCTTCTTCAGGAGTTGAAGCGTTCTGTCAGTACTTGCTCTTAAAATATCTTTTACACCAATAAATAATGGTTTATCATCGCTGATAACGCAGGCATTGGGCGAGATTGAAATCTCGCATGAAGTGAAAGCATAGAGTGCGTCAATGGTTTTATCGGGTGAAACCCCGGGAGCCAGTTGCAGAAGTATTTCAACGCAGTCTGAAGTATTATCGTCAATTTTCTTGATTTTGATTTTACCCCTGTCGTTGGCCTTAATAATGGATTCAATAAGCTTATCAGTAGTAACACCAAATGGTAAGTCGTTTACCACAAGTGTTTTATTGTCTAACTGTTTGATTTTTGCTCTCACTTTTACTACTCCACCACGCAATCCGTCACTATACCTTGAAACATCAGCATAACCACCGGTTGGAAAATCGGGAAATAATTCAAAATCTTCACCTTTTAAGTAAGCTACGGAAGCATCAATCAGTTCATTAAAGTTATGTGGCAGGATTTTCGATGCCAGACCAACGGCAATACCTTCAACTCCCTGGGCTAAAAGCAACGGGAATTTCACCGGAAGCGTTACAGGTTCCTGATTACGTCCGTCGTAAGAAGGCTTCCATTCGGTCAGTTTTGGGTTGAAAAGTATGGTATTGGCAAACTTTGATAACCGCGCTTCAATATAACGCGGTGCAGCAGCGCTGTCGCCGGTGAAAAGGTTTCCCCAGTTCCCTTGTGTATCAATAAGTAATTCTTTTTGTCCCAGTTGAACCAGAGCATCGCCTATACTGGCATCTCCGTGAGGGTGATATTGCATGGTGTAACCAATAACATTGGCTACTTTATTGTAACGTCCGTCGTCCAGACGCTTCATGGCATGAAGAATACGGCGCTGAACGGGCTTTAAGCCGTCTTCGAGGTGAGGAACGGCTCGCTCAAGAATAACATACGAAGCATAATTTATCCACCAGTCTTTATACAATCCGGATAATTTTGTAGTTGCAATCTGTGCATGCTGACTCTCTTTCTGAGGCAGCACCTCTTCCTGCAATTCTTCCTGTTCGTTAATGGCTTCCAAATTAACATTACCCAACCTGTCAAT
>CAZDUU010000182.1:0-5309 GCA_964508675.1 uncultured Bacteroidales bacterium
CAGAGCCTGAAGCTTCAAAATTAAGAAAGTTAACATATGAAGAACTGGCCAGATATATACGGCTTATAACGGCACGGCCACTATTAGGCCCTGTTCCCATAAAAACAATTGGATGAGCCTGTGTGCCTGTTCCTCCCTTGGTAAGGTTTGCATCAGTGATTGTTCCATAAAATCTTATCGTGTCACCGGCAGCAAACGTTTTCGAATTCACCTTTGCCATTGTTTTCCAAGCTGTACTCCAAGACAATCCATTATTACTATCATTACCACTACTGGAAGACACATAATAATTTGTTGCTTTACAAAAGATAGAAACCGATATAAATACGGCTATAATTGTTACCACTTTTAATTTATTAGCAAAAGTGGACTTAATTGCATTCTTTAATGTAAGAATTTTCATTTTGCATCAATTTGGTTTATTAATGCAAATATTCAAGAAATTTTAGGCTAAAATCAATAGGATGTTTGTCCTAATTTACCTATGTCGATGGGAGTATGAATCAATAATTTGGTGTAGCAAAATAAGTTTGTGTTTCTTTAATGTGAAAAAGTTAGGCAAATTATAAATGTAACCATTTATGCAAAAATAATCATAAAGTGTTACAAAACTTTATTTTTTTTACTATGAGTGTTTTTTTTTATTAAGCCCCGTTTTATGGGTGGTCACTGGCTTCCACTTTATTTTCTAAACAAAATTTCTTTTTAGTTATAAGAACTGTTAAGATGTGCCAAAAGTCAGTAGTTCTCTCATAGTTTGTTTGTTTTTAACTTTTTGTAAACTTATTTGCATATTTTACGGTAGAGTGTATATGCCTTTATTCTTATTACCAATACTAAGTAATCATTAAGCCCCAGCATATACACTCTGTTTTTTTATTTCAAATTTAGCTACTTTAATAGATAAATAGTTAAAAAGCCCTGACGGCGCGCACGCTATAAGTACTTAATTTACTGTTGGAATATGTAGTGTTGCCGCCGCCAAAGTAGGGGTAGAATGCAAACGAAGCACTGTACTCCGTACTACTCCAATAGTTAGCCGTATTCGAAAGTAAGGTAAATCCCAAGTCATTCAACGCTTTATTTATATGAAACCGATTATGCCAGAATAGTACTAGCTCATCTATTGAGGGTAAATACCATTCCGTTGAAAAATTACTCATTACCCAGTCTTTAGCAGGACTATTACTCATTAAATTTGTATTAAAAGAGCCATCCCAACTACGGTTAGCATTTGTAGTTGTCCCTGAATTTTGCCAAGTTGCAGTTGTTTCCGTTTTAGAAACGATTAAGCCATGCTGTTGTCCATCGTTTCCGTTGTAAAGATAAAATATTATACCTCCAAGGTATTCTTCGCCAAGATAGTGGACTCCGCTACCGCTAAGTGTTTCAGTTGTTTTAGCATGTAAAGCATAAGGTACACTTAGTAATTGACTTGTTCCGGTTATTGTATAAGTATTTCCACCGGTAGGGTCAGTTTCTGTTTTTATAAAATAAGTACCATTTGACCAATCGATGTTGGAAAAATTACCACTTTGTATAATTCCATTACCTATTTCTATACTTACCAATCCATTTGCATTGGTAGTCGGGGTTTGGGTTTCGACATACACAGGTGTCCCACCGGCAGAACCTTGTATAATACTTATTTTCATGCCTACTGCTGTGTTTGTAAGCAAAGTATTACTTGAGTTCCGGATTACGGCCTGATAGCTCATTTTTTCGGGTGACTGGGCAAATACTCCTGCTGTTAGTAAAACAGCTAACAATATTGTAAATATTCTTTTCATGTTTTTTTACTTTTTTACGATTTTAAATGTTTTTACTTCTTTGTTGTTTTGAATCACTTTTACAAAATACTTGGCAGATACGAGATTGTTCATAATAATACATGTCTGTTTACTTGTGATTTTTTTGTTTTGTAAAGGTTTACCTTGCATATCATACAATTGATACGATAAATTTGAAATTTCAAATTCTTCAATACTCAATGTAAGATATTCTGTAACAGGATTTGGGTAAGCTGAAACCAATATGCCTTTGGCTTCTTCAATCGCTGTTACTACCGAAATTTCGCATGGTTGCTGTACTCCCTGTGCCACTGAACCATTTGTTTCTGTGTTGGTAGTGTAAACAATTTGTCCCACGGAATAGTTCGTCGAACCTCCGCTACCTGAAGCATTGCTACCCGCGGCATTAACACTTTCCTGTGCCATAGCAGCAGATAGAGAAATGACAAAAGTCAGAAGAATTGCTACTCCCATACTTTTTACTGTTTTTTTTGTCGCATTTTTGACTACCTTTTTTAACAGTTAGTATTCATTAGCTTCTTTGTTAGTCTAGTTCTTAAGCAATTTATTCAACAAAGGCTCTCTATCATTATAAACTATTGTAAAAACAGGGAAGGAAATAAATTTTTTATCAGGCTCTTTATAGGGTTCATATATAGTTCCGTCGGTACTGGTTCTTGCGGGAGTATAATTGCCATCAACAATTTTTAATTTACCGGTTACAAGAATTTTTTTGCCTTTTAAAGAATCTGCCTGAGCAGATGAAATGTCAGTTAGTGATATACAATAATCATTTATCATATACACGTCTTTTTTATCAAAATTCCCAACCTTAATTATTTTACCATCAAAAACCCCAATTGTGGATATTTCTTTTAATGTATCTTTAGGCTTATCTTGTACATAGGCAGTAATCTTAGGATTTGTTCCACTGCCTGATTTTTGAAAAATTATCGGTTTGCTTGATGTCCCAGAAGTTATAATTCTTCCTGCTGTTGCAGAAGTAAATGTTTCTGTATATCCGGCAGGGATATTAAAGGTTACCCCTCCTGTCCCGACTCCCTGAGCGTTAAGTGCTGAAATAGCTGCTGCAATACTTGTATAATTAACACCAATTGTTTTAGTTCCACTCAGTTGTGAAAAACCTGCCTGAAATGATAATAAAGTGACAATTAAAAATAAATACAATTTTCTCATAATTAATTTTACTATTTAAGATATGTGGTTTTAATTTAACTATGCAAAGTTCAATAAGATGTTTATTCTAGCAAATAGGATATAAAACCTAAATTATTAGGTGATAAGTAGTATTCGTTTTTTATATATCATAAAGTAAAAAGATCATTGAATTATCATAATCTTTCCGACTTCTTCATGAGACTTGTCAAAATTATCTTTAAACACAGCTCTCCAGGTATAAGTTCCAATAGGAACAACCTGATGATCTTTCGCTTTTCCATCCCATTTTTCGCTACGTTCATCATTTTTACTGTACTTTGTAGTACTCCATATTGTTTCTCCCCATCGGTCATATATTTCCAGATAAAATCCTTCTTCTTTAATGCCGTGAGCTATTACATAGAAAAAGTCATTATTTCTGTCACCATCCGGACTAAATGCAGTAGGAGCATAGAAAGTATATTGTTCGAGAATTTTTATTATTGCCCTTGCTGTATCAGTACAGCCTTTGTTTGACACTGCTATTAGTTGTGATTCGTATTCCCCTTTTCCCGGGTAACGATGCTCAGGATTTACGATGCTTGATGAGTCGCCGTCACCAAACATCCATTCATAAAGCATTGCTCCGGTGGACATGTTTGTAAAGTTTATAACAGGCTTTATTTCTGTTACTATTTCAGGACTCCAGACATACGCTGCATTAGGTTTTGGCCAGGTTGTAATAAAATCGTTGTAGGTAACAGTTGACTTACATCCATTAATTGAGGTAACAGTAATTGTTACGTCAAATGTTCCGGAATTAATATATGTATGAACCGGATTTTTGGATAAAGATAAATTGCTTTGATCACCAAAATCCCATAAATATGATTGACCACTATCTGGGCTTATTTCAATGAAGTGTACTGTTAAAGGTACACATCCCTGTAGGGTATCTGCCAGAATATTTGGGGATGGAAGTGGCCAGACATAAATGTAAACTCCTGATGTATCCCATGATCCACAGGCATCTTCAACCCTGACAGTGTAATATCCGGTTTGTTCGGGGTAAATATAAATGGGAGGAGTTACAACATCTCCGTCCTGATTAAATATTATATATGGAGGTCCTACTCCACCCCAAATAACAGGGGTTAGCATCACCGGATCGCCAGGGCAAACATGATTTGTGTTAGCTAATAAGTTAACATGTAAGGGTGGCGCAACATTTACTATTGTACTTAATATTGGGCTTGCACAGCCATTTATATCAATTACTTGTGCATGATATGTTGTTGTGGTGTCAGGATATACTGGAATAGAAGGATTCGATAATTGCCCATCCCAGTAATATTGATAACTTCCTGCGCCTCCTGTAGCTGTAATACTTAAATATGCGGGCTGACCAATACAGATATACTGAGTTGGAGTAATTGCTGCAACAAGCTGTGGTGGTTCATTTATTTCAATCCCACTTGTTGAAACACAGCCGCTGGCATCTGTTACAGTTACTGTGTAAATTCCGGCCGGAATATTTATTAAATCCTCAACTGCTGGTCCCTGGTTCCAATGATAATTATAAGTGAGTCTTCCTCCGGTTGCTGTCAGATTAATCGTACCAGTAGAATCACCATGACAAAGAACATCTGTTTTACTCAGGGACGAATTTAATGGCTGGGGGTTATATATTATAACAGAAGTAGGATTTGAATTGCAACCATTTGTTGAAACCGTTAAGCTTATAGTATGTATTCCGCTGGCTAACCATGAGATTAAATGGGGACCGGAACCATTGCCGGGAATAGCATTTCCACCATCCCATGACCAGGTAAATATTGAATTTGATTCTGCATATCCATAATAAGTGATCATAGAGTTATCACCAGCACAAGGTATTGTGTCAGCTGTAAATTCACTTGTCGGGAAACGTGTTAAATTAATTAAAACAGTATCTGCATCAATACAGCCCTGATTATTTTCAGTCCATATTAAAGTATATTGACCTGTTTGATTTACTGTTAATTGTGCAGTGGGGCTATTAACAGGAGCAATTGTGACGTTTTGAGGTGAAGCCCATGTCCCATTTCCAACGGAAGGAGTAGCATTAAGCGAATAGGTTAATCCGCATTGAGTTCCGTCTGGACCTGCATTTGCGTCAGGCATTGGGATGACATTTACCTGATATGATGCTGTTCCGGTACAACCATTTGGATCGGTTCCTGTTACCTGATATGTTGTGGTAACTGATGGACTTACATTTATTGTAGGACTGAATGGCCCTGTGTCCCAAACATAGTTTAAACCGCCATTTCCTGATAATGTTGTTGTCTGACCCTGGCAAATGGTATTATTTCCGGTTAT
>CAZDUU010000183.1:0-5306 GCA_964508675.1 uncultured Bacteroidales bacterium
CAAAAACAGAAAAGCCTAAAACTGAAGCTGCTCCAAAAAACAGAAAAAAATCAACCCGCAAAAACAG
Source organism: uncultured Bacteroidales bacterium (assembly GCA_964508675.1). Classification (GTDB taxonomy): domain Bacteria; phylum Bacteroidota; class Bacteroidia; order Bacteroidales; family GWA2-32-17; genus Ch61. Next base: position 68 of record CAZDUU010000183.1, read on the forward strand.
AAGCTAAAGAAACTCCAAAAACGCACAAATCAAATAAAAAGCATCACGAAGCTCCCAAAAAACAATAAGGTTAAATGTTTCTCGTAAATTGGTTGAACGGGCTGTCGAAAGGCAGTCCGTTTATTTTTTATATATCAGCAATAACGGTTCTGTTTCCTTTTACCTTCTGATTCAGCTCTACGTTTATTTTTGCATTTAAGGGTAGAAAGATGTCAACCCGTGAACCAAATTTAATAAATCCTAATTGCTGTCCCTGTACGCATTCCATTTCCGGCAAAGCATAAGTTACAATACGGCGAGCCAGTTTTCCTGCAATCTGACGTATAAGAATTTCTTCATCATTATACGTTTTTACAACAGTTGTAAAGCGCTCGTTTTCTTCTGATGCCTTAGGTTTCCATGCCACCACATAAGTACCGGGATGGTATTGCGAATACGAGATGGTACCATTAGCAGGTATCCAGTTAATATGAACGTTCAACGGAGACATAAAAATTGAAATCTGGATACGCTCATCGTTAAAGTATTCTTTCTCAAAAGTCTTTTCAATTACAACTACTTTTCCATCGGCCGGGGCTAAAATCTGACCATGTTCGCAAAAAGTATCTCTATTTGGAACTCTGAAAAAATAAATAATGATAGCCCATAAAATTAAGGAGGCAATGCTTATTGCTAAATTAATCCAGAACCATTCCGAAGCAAAATATCTGAAAAGAAAATTAACCAACAATAAAAAAAGACCTGAAAAGCCTATGATTTTTAAACCTTCCCTATGTATTTTTAACCAAAGTAATCTTTTCGCTTTCTCGTCCATGATAAAATTTTGTCAAAATTAAAAAACTACATTGATAATTGCAAATATACAAATGCTATGGGCGCCGAAAGTAATACACTGTCAAAACGGTCCAAAATACCGCCGTGACCGGGAATCAGTTTTCCCGAGTCCTTCATATCCAAGGATCGTTTAAATAATGATTCAACCAAATCGCCCAAAGTACTTGAAAAAATAACTAATACCGAAAGCACTACCCAGTTTTGCCAGGATAATATCTGAAAAATCTGGGGAAACAATGCTGAAATTGCAACTGTTACAAGTCCTCCACCAATTGCTCCTTCCCATGATTTTTTGGGTGAAATTCTTTCGAACAGACGATGTTTGCCAAACGAAACCCCAAATAGGTAAGCAAACGAATCGTACATCCAGATTATTGAAAAATAACCCAAAATAATGAATGGAGAATAAATGATATTTCTTTCAGGATTAAAAAACAAAACATCACTTACAAAGCCTTCATAGTTTTGAATATCCGTATTATTTATGTTTAACAAATCCTGTCTTTCAATAAAAACCAGATAATTTAATAATGTAATGGGAACTACGATATAAATAATGGCTAACAAGCTAAATGCAATATTGTGAATGGGTTTTTTATGAAAACGATATAATTCTCCTACAAAAAGAAAGAATATCATAGGGACCACTACTATAAATAACCATCGGTTATCTAATGTATTCAGACTAATAAAAAACTGTAATGTAAAAATAGTAATACCAATTGCGAGTATATATAAATAAGGAATATGGATATGCAATTTTTTTCCCATCAAATAAAATTCATAAAGTCCTAATGCTATGATTATGGTCATTAGAAAATAAAAAGTTATGCTTCCGATATAAAGCATACTTATCATCAGAAAAAGAAAAACAACTCCGCTTAAAGAGCGTTGTATCAGATTATTCCAGGCTAACATCGATTCCTTTTAAAACATTTTTAGCTTCAGATATTAATTCAACAGGCATATAAATTTCATAATCGCCAACAAGAAATGAGCTGTCCTTTTTATTTACAACAGTATATGGAAGTCCGGCTTGTTCTAATTCTGATTTTATTTTTTCGAGTTTTATTTCGTTGCTGCATTGAAGTAATAAAGCCCAGTTTTCATTATTTTTATTCATGTTCTTCATTATTAATTTCATGTTCCTGATTTTCTTCAATTGGCATGCTCCCTTTCGGTTCATCATCATCTTTATTCGATTCAAAAGGACGTTTACCAAAAATATTTTCTACGTCTTCAGAAAAAATAACCTCTTTTTCGAGTAGAAGAGTTGCCAATTTTTCCAAGCCTTCTTTATGTTCTGATAAAATCTCCTTAGCACGTTCAAACTGGCTTTGAACTAATTTCTTTACCTCTGCATCAATGAGTTCGGCTGTTTTTTCGCTATATGGCTTAGAAAACATATACTCATATTGGCCTGTACTATCAAAATAACTAACATTACCAATATTTTCGCTCATTCCAAAATATGCCACCATTGCATATACCTGTTTAGAAACTCTTTCGAGATCGTTTAAAGCACCGGTAGAAATTTTCCCAAAGGTTATTTCTTCAGATGCGCGGCCACCCAATGTAGCACAAATCTCATCAAACAACTGCTCTTTATTGGAAAGCTGTCTTTCTTCGGGCAAATACCAGGCTGCACCCAAACTTTTACCACGTGGAATAATAGTCACCTTGACCAGAGGATTTGCATATTCGCAGAACCAACTAACGGTAGCATGACCAGCTTCGTGAAAAGCGATTACCTTTTTTTCGTCCAGCGTAATTACTTTATTTTTTCTTTCCAAACCACCAACAATTCTGTCAATTGCATCAAGAAAATCCTGACGTTCTACAACCTTTTTGCCTTTACGGGCAGCAATCAGTGCTGCTTCATTACAAATATTTGCAATGTCGGCACCGCTAAAGCCCGGAGTCTGCTTTGACAAAAATGAAATATCCAGAGCCGGATCAAACTTTATTGGTTTAAGGTGAACCTTAAAAATTTCTTCCCGTTCTTTAAGTTCGGGTAACTCTACATGAATTTGTCTGTCAAAACGGCCTGCACGCACCAGGGCTTTATCGAGCATATCAGCTCTGTTTGTTGCAGCAAGTATAATAACTCCCGAATTACTATCAAAGCCGTCCATTTCGGTCAGCAACTGATTCAGAGTATTTTCGCGTTCGTCATTGGAGCCAAAATTCGGATTACGGCCTCTTGCACGCCCAACAGCATCTATTTCATCAATAAACACGATACAGGGAGCCTTTTCTTTAGCTTGGCGGAATAAGTCACGTACACGTGAAGCACCAACCCCTACAAACATTTCAACAAAGTCAGAGCCGCTAATGGAGAAGAATGGAACATTTGCTTCTCCTGCTACAGCTTTTGCGAGTAAGGTTTTTCCAGTTCCCGGAGGGCCAATTAAAAGTGCACCCTTCGGTATTTTGCCACCAAGTTCGGTATATTTCTTCGGATTTTTCAAGAACTCAACTATTTCCTGAAGCTCTACTTTTGCTTCATCTAATCCGGCAACATCATTAAAATTAACATTGATGCGCGATTCCTTATCAAATACTTTCGCTTTTGATTTGCCGATATTGAAAATCTGGCTGCCGCCACCCGAGCCTCCGCCCGACATCTTTCTAAAAATAAATAACCAAATTACAATCAGAAGTACAAAAGGAATTATCCACGAAAGCAAATCCCCCCATATATCTTTCCTGGTCTCTGTTTTAATGACAACTCTTTGTTCGGGTGGAATATCTGTTTGTATCTTATCTAGATTTTCCTGAAAAGCATCAATTGACAAGATTGTAAGGTAGAATTGAGGAGTACCGTACTTCAATCCTTTCTCCTTCAATGATTTAAATTTATCAGAATTTATAGACTGTGACCTGAGATATATTTCAGCTGTTTCTTTATTTACAATAACAATTTTTTCAACTTCATTGGCAGTAACCATTTCTTTTAGTTTGTAGAAATCAATTTCATCCGGCTTGCTACCAAAATCGTAAAATTGTAAAAACACAAAGCCTATCAAAATAAGCATGTATATCCAATAAATATTGAATCTGGGTCTTGGAATTTTTGAATTTTTCTTTTCTTCCATAATTTACACTTCATTATACTTAATTACTTCCGCATCGGCCCATAACTTTTCGAGATCATAATATTCACGTGCCTGAGTTTGCATCACATGAACAACAACATTGACATAATCAATAATAACCCAATAGGCATTTTGCTTCCCTTCAATAGCAAATGGTGCATCATTGAGCTGCTTTTTAGTCTGCACCTGAATGTTATCAACAATACTTTCTATTTGCACTGAAGTGTCGGCATTACAAATAACGTAGTAATCACATACTCTTTGCTCAAAAGAAGTAAGATTTAATGCAACAATATCTTGTGCTTTTTTTTCATCCGCTGCTTCTAGGATTACATTTAATAACTCTTTTGCAGCTTTTTTATCTTTAGGAACTCGTTTAGCCATAGAAAAATTAAGAACCGCAAAGTTAATAAAAAATTCGCAAAGATTTTTTAAATAAAATTGATTTCAACCTATACATTATATTCAAATTATACTCTACCTTTACATCGTTTTAGTAAAAACCAATAACGACAATTAACATCCTAATTATCAAATTAATAACACCATGAGTAAAGCTAAAAATTCAATTGAACTTGAAAGTGCAGTAGTAAAATTTGTTGGCGATTCAGGAGATGGTATGCAATTAACCGGAACTTTATTTGCCGACACTACTGCTTATGATGGTAACGATTTAACTACGTTTCCTGATTATCCTGCAGAAATACGTCCGCCACAAAATACTGTTGCTGGCGTATCCGGGTTTCAGGCTCATTTTGGAAGTAAAAAAATATTAACCTTTGGCGAAAAGCTCGATTTACTTGTCGCTTTAAACCCTGCGTCATTAAAGTCAAACCTTAAATGGACAAAAAAAGACACTATTATTTTGGTTGACTCAGATGCATTTGACGAACAGGCATTAGAAAAATCAGGCTATAGTTCAAATCCATTAACAGATGGCAGCATGAAGGACCGCAATTTAATCAGCGTTCCTGTAACCACTCTGATAAAAGAAAAAACAGCTTCTATGGGCCTTGATAATAAAACTGCATTAAAAAGCAGAAATATGTTGATGCTTGGCTTAAGTATAAGAGTTTTCAATAAAAATACAGAATTTGCTGCCCATTATCTTGACAAAAAATTTAAAAATAAAGGCAATCTGGCAGAAATGAACAAAGCCGTTTTGCAGTTAGGTTTCGAATATTATGACAGTCTTCCTGAAAACGAAAAGCATTCACGCGTTGTAAATCCTGCAAAATTAGAAAAAGGAAAATACAGAATTATTAATGGAAATACTGCAACTGCATGGGGATTAATGGCTGCTGCCG
>CAZDUU010000184.1:0-5282 GCA_964508675.1 uncultured Bacteroidales bacterium
TGTAACAATATTTTTTGTAGCTTCTTCTATATCGGTACTGGTAACGTCAATCCAGTGAATATATAAAATATCGTCCTTAATATCAACGGTGATGGTACCAGGAGTCAGTGTAATGGAATTGGCCAGCATCATCTTGCCGATTGGTGTCTTAAGTTTGGTTTTAACCTTTACAATCCCCGGATTAATGGGCATTGAAGGCTTAACAACTCTAAAAGCCACATCAAGATTCGATTTTATTAATGCCCAGCTAAAAACAAACACATAAGCAAAGGCGTACAGAAAACCTTTGGGGCTCAGATTCACATACTGCATGACATCGCACTTACGACAAAAAATCAGTGAAATAAATGACGACAAAACCAAACCTGAAATCAAAATGTCCCTGTCCAGCGAACCATTCAGCAAAAGCCATGTCAGAAAGGAAAGGACAAAAGTCAGAAAAACATTTTTATAATTCATAAACTGTTTAATTTCTTTGTTTCAAAAGTACAGCACTTCTGACCTCATTTTTGAAATGACACCCTAAAGGAGAAAAACTAAAAAGTATAATATGGTTAAAATAACATTTGGCCTAAGTCTATCTTTTTATAGACATAGATTTTAATTATTGATTTACTGATAGATATAAAGATTATTCTGATTGCATTAAATTTAATAAATTTCATTATTTTTACAATCCTAAAAACAAATCATGGACACAAAAGAAAAAAACTGTGCGATTTGCGGTTCAAAATCGGCGTGTTTTAAGCAACTTTCTATACTGGAGCTGGAACTTGCCGATGCCCACAGGGTGGAATTAAAATACAAAAAAGGAGAGCATATTGCAAAGCAGGGGTCATTCGTCACACATGTACTTTATCTGCAAAAAGGCCTGATTAAAATATATATGGAAACCGAGCAGGAAAACGATATCATTTTGAATGTATTTCGTGGCGGTGATTTAATCGGTTTACCCAACTTATTTACCAGTGTGCCATTACAATATAGTGTTGCTGCCATTGAAGACGGCGTTATTTGTGCTATTGACAAATCGGTTATTGAAAATCTTGTCCTGCAAAACGGACAGTTTGCCAAAGCCATTATTCAAAATCTGAATAATTGTACACATTTCCATTATCGCAGACTCATCTCAGCTTCACAAAAGCAACTAAACGGGCGTTTGTCTGATGCGATACTTCATCTTGCCAATGCTGTTTACCATTCCGACAGTTTTGTACTCACGCTTACCCGTAAAGAACTGGCTGAGCTGGCAGGTATGAGCATGATGAGCGTTGTAAGAACTTTGAAAGATTTTGCACAAAATGATATAATCAGGGAAGAAGGCAACGGGCTATTTCAAATCCTTGATAAAGCAAAACTCGAAAGCTACAGTAAATACGGCTAATCATGAATTTTACTAATTTACCTGTTTATATTATCGGTTCGGGCAATATAGCCTGGAATCTTACCAGAGCATTTTCGTCTGTCTCTTTACCTGTAAAAGGGATATGGAGCAGAAATCATGAAGCCGGCATGGAAATTTCCGACAAATTTCATATTCCATTCATTGAAGAAAACGCCTTATTCGGGCTGGAAGGGATTTTTATTCTTGCTATTTCCGATTCGGCTATTGAATCCGTTGCTACGCGAGTAAATAAAAATTCAGTAGTGATACACACTTCAGGAAGCACTTCTATTGAAATCCTTTCAAAGACACATACACAAGCAGGTGTTTTTTATCCTTTACAGACATTCAGCAAATATAAAGTAGTTCACTTTTCTGAAGTACCCATTCTAATTGAGTATTCAAACAACGATGTAAAAATATTGCTTGAATTTTGGGCAGAGAAATTAAATTCTCAAAGTAATTACTGCCATTCAGCCGACAGAATGAAATATCACATTGCGGCTATTTTTGCATGCAACTTTGTCAACCACCTGATAGCACAGTCAGAAGAATGGTTAGAACAGAACAATCTCGATTTTAATATTTTAAAACCTCTTATTACCGAAACAACCCAAAAAGCGCTCGCACAGGGAGCGTTCCAATCGCAAACCGGGCCTGCCATGCGAAACGATCGGATTACTATAGAAAAACATTTAAAAACATTAGAAAGCAATCCCGATTTAAAAAAATTATATAGCTTTGTAACCGAAAGCATATTTGATTTTCACACCAAAAACCAGGAAGATGAACTTTAAAGAAAAATTACCCCTCGTCAATGCTTTTATTTTCGATGTTGACGGTGTTTTTTCAGGCAATATATTCCTTTCGTCTAGCGGTGAACAATGGCGTTCGATGAATATTAAAGACGGATACGCCGTGCAACTGGCCGTAAAAAAAGGATTTCCCATTGCTATTATTACAGGCGGAAAGTGCGACGGTATCAGGCTGCGTTTTGAAGGTCTTGGAGTGAAAGATATTTATATGAGTTCCAGCAACAAAAAAGAAGCATACCAGGATTTTATCGGTAAATACAACCTTCATCCGCAAAATATCATGTATATGGGCGATGACCTGCCCGACTACGAAGTGATGAAGCAAATAGGTATTCCGGTTTGTCCTGCCGATGCTGCTGTTGAAATTAAAACACTTTCAAACTATATCTCAAACATTAAAGGTGGCGAAGGCTGCGTACGCGATGTGATTGAGCAGGTGCTCCGCGCCCAGGACAAATGGTTCAACGAAGATGCGTTTCATTGGTAAAGAAATAATTTGAAAATGTGAGAATGTGGAAATTTGAAAATATTACAATAAACATGCTGTTAAAAATATTCAGAACCAATTTTTCTAGATTTTTTCATCATTTTTTTTTCTTCAAATCTTTAATTTTCAAATTTTGTACTTTTAACTTTATAAACTTATTTGTATGAAAATATCTGATATTCTTAAGCTTATACGTTACAAAAACCTGCTGATCATTGCCTTTACCATGTATGCAGTGCGGTATGGCATTATATACACATTTTTGCATAGCATTGCTTACGATATTCAATTGGACGATCTGCATTTTGCGCTCCTGGTACTGGCAACCATTTCTATTGCTGCTGCCGGATATGCCATCAACGACTATTTCGATATACGTTCCGATATAACCAACCATCCTGAGAGTGTAATTGTGGGAACACGCATGCCCCGTCGCTCTGCCATGACCATCAACAACCTCTTCAATTTTATTGGTGTCGCTTTGGGATTTTACGTTGCCTACCACATCCACCTGACCAAGCTTGGGCTAATATTCCTTGTTATTTCGGGATTCCTGTGGTTTTACTCATCGTACTTTAAAAAGATGCTGCTGTGGGGAAATATCATTGTTGCTGCCTTTTCAGCATTAGTCCCCCTACTTCCAGTATTATTTGAAATTCCTATGCTCAATGGCCTTATCAAGCCCACCAGTTCACCGGTTGAAGCCAAGACTATCAGCGTTATTTTCTTTTTCACCTTAGGATACTCATATTTTGCTTTTCTACTAACGCTCATGCGCGAGATTATCAAAGACATGGAAGATGTACAGGGCGATATGGAACTTAATCGCAACACATTGCCTCTAGTCATTGGCATCAACAAATCAAAAATGTTTATTTATGTGCTTGCACTCATCGTTATACTCAGCATATTGTTCATTTATATCAACTTTTTCCAGGATATTATTTCTATCGTTTATTTCGGACTCACCATAATCCTGCCATTGGCGTTTCTAATGTTCAGACTTTACAAGGCCAACGGTCAAAAGGAATTTTTTAAAATCAGCCAGCAAATGAAATGGATAATGTTTGCCGGAGTTGTGTTCTTGTCGTTTCTTTGGCTACTGCTCTGATGCTGCTCGACAAGTTAAAAAATTACCACATTTACTTAGGTTCCCAATCGCCACGCAGGAAATTCCTGATGGAAGGCGCAGGAATACCGTTCACGCTACTGTCACCTGCCGATGTGGAAGAAACCTTTCCTTTATCATTGACCGGTAAAGACATTGCGTTGTTTCTGGCAGAAAAAAAAGCAGAAGCCTACCAATCTTACCTCAGCAATGATAAAAACATTGTTATCACAGCCGACACCATTGTGTGGATAAACCAAAAGGTTTTGGGCAAACCCACAGACCGGCAGGACGCCATACAAATGCTCACCGAGCTTTCCGGGAACGAACACATGGTATATACGGGTGTTTGCATAAAGATGAAAGACAAAAGCAAAAGCTTTTACTCCGAAACAGCGGTCAGATTTCGCCACTTAAGCCACGAAGAAATTGAATACTATGTGGATCAATACAAACCATACGACAAAGCCGGTAGTTACGGCGCACAGGAATGGATTGGTTATATAGCCATACAGGAAATCCATGGTTCTTACTTCAATGTTATGGGACTACCCATACAAATGCTTTTTACAGAGCTGGAAAGAATATTATAACACGTTGAATACAAATACCTGAGCGGTTTTAACAAATTTCTAAAAATTTTTTAACAAAATATTTGGAGAATTATTAAAAATGGTTTTATTTTGCATACAAAGGGTATTTTTATACAGCCAAATTAATTTGTATACTTTTGGTAAGGTTATAAACGAATTATATACCATTTATCCGCCATATACAAAAATAGCATTAAAGTGGATAAGATAATAAACGAAATAATCGCTGATATCAATGCCGGAAAATTGGCCATAATGTGCGGTGCAGGAATCTCATTGAATTCAGGAATACCTGTTGTTAACCAATTAGTTCCTTACATATTAAGTAAAATGAAAATAGACGGGGAACCTTATAAACTTTTAGTAGATGAAGAAAATAATCTGTCAATGCCATTTGAAGCTTTTATGGAGTCTGTCATTGTTAATTCTGATGCTGCCCCAATTCTTAATATTTTTAATGTAGAATATCCTAACAGAAACCATTTTCTGTTGGCCGAACTTCTTAAAGCAGGCAAATTAAATACAATAGTCACAACAAATTTTGACAATTTAATTGAACGTGCCCTTGCAATAAAACCTGGTGTTCTGACACAAAACAAGGATTACCGTGTTTGTTACGCTGATAAAGATTTTGAAAACTTAAAATGGGATGATTGCTTCCCAAAAATTTTAAAGATACATGGAAGTATAGACGATTTTAAAAGCCTGGCAATTACGTTGAAGAAAGTGTCTAACAAAGAGTTGGCAAAACAAAGATTAAACGTAATCGATCATCTGTTTTCTTTAGGTTTTCATGAAAGTGTTTTAATATTAGGTTATAGTTCATCTGATATATTTGATATTAGCCCTCAGATAGAAACCATAAATAAAAATTTTAAGCGAGTGTATTTCATTC